>JANMMX010000124.1:0-33454 GCA_031373605.1 Allobosea sp.
GAACCAGCTGGTGTCGGTGTGCGACCACGCCGTGCTGCTCGATGCTGGCCGGGTCATCGAGCAGGGAGACCCCAATTTCGTCGCCAAGCGATATCACGAGATGCTGTTCTCCGCGCCGACGCTCGCCGAGGCCGAAGCCGAAGCCGACGCCAAGTCCGACGCCAAGTCCGATGTCGGGTCCGATGTCGTGTCGGACACGCCCCGGGAAAAGGGCGAGGGCGGACGCGAGCACCGCTATGGCCGTCGTCTGGCTGAATTTCGCGCCATTCGCCTGGTCGACCTGCAGGGCCAGGTCGCCAAGTCACTGCAGACACTCGCGACCTATCGCTTCGTCTGCACCGTCAGGGCGCGTGAGCGGATCGACGATCTGGTCTTCGGCTTTCACTTGCGCGATGTCAGCGGGCGGGAGCTTTTTGCCTGGGATACGCTGACGGGCAGCCTGCCGACGGTTGAGCCTTTCGAGAGCGGCGAGGAGCGCGAGATCGCTGTCAGGTTCCGCGCCAACCTCGCCGCCGGCAGCTATTTCGTCACCGTGTCGCTCGCCAGGCTGGATGGCACCAAGGAAGACCTTCGCTTCGACTGCTACGAGCTGGTTGTCGCGCCGACGCCGCATCTGTTCCATGCATCGATCGTCAATCTGGAGGTCGAATTCGAGCAGCGTGCAGGCGCCGCTCAGCAGTCAAGGCAGTAGCTGTAGCGTCTGCCATTCGTGTTGGGGTCGGAGCCGTCCCTGGCGGAAAACCACAACTCCCCGCGCCAATGGCTGAAACGTCCGCCGCCGAAGCGCGCGACATGGTCATGGATGGCATGGGCCAGGCCAAGCGGTTCGCCGTCCTCGTACAGCATCAACCGTGAGCGGCGCGGGGTTTCCGGCGTGTCGGCTGTGGCTTCGCAATCGGCTGGAAGCGGAGCGATGAACATCTTGCCGAGCTTGCGGCTGTAGGGGCCCGAAAGCGGTGTCTGGTGCCGCCCCTCCACGATTGCGCGCCACCTGTCGCTTTGCTGCAGGTTGGCGAAGACATATTCCGTGCAGCCGTCGCCGACCCGCACATCGACCGAGGCCAGCCCCAGCCGGGCGCAGAAATTCCGCGTTTCATCATAACTCGCGAATTCCATGGGATAGCCACCGAGCCAGTCACGCACATCGGTCCAGTAGTCCATGCCGCGTGTCGAGTAATTCCAGATCAGCGGCAGCGGATTGCGGAAGGCTCTGATCTGGGGCCAGATGTGCTGCTGCCAGACATAGATCCACTCCATGACCTGTCTGCGCAACGGACCGGCCTGATTGTAGGCGCGCTTGGTGGCGATCCAGTCATCGGGCGACGGCTCGACATAAAGATCGGAGGAGTACAGGGCGATGTAGAAGCTGCCGCCCGGCGCGATGGCGCGCGCTGCATTGCCGATCGCCTCCCACATGCTGCCGGTATGGTGAAGCACGCCCCACGAGTAGACGATGTCGAAGCGACCCAGCCCGTCCAGGAAGGCCGCGTCCAGCACCGAGCCCTGCATGACGCGCCAGTGCTCGGGTGCGCCGGCATGCTGGTGCAGGTGCCTGGTCGTGGCGGCCGACTGCGCGTCGTAATCGAAACTGACGACGGCTTTCGCCCCGAGCCGCAGCGCGGCCAGCGAGTGAAGCCCCGACCCGCAGCCGATATCGAGAAATGTGAGCCCTTCGAGACTGTCCAGACGCAGGACATCCAGCAGATGGCGCTCGGACTGCGCGATGATCGTTTCATTGAAGTTTCTGGCGATGAATTCGGACCAGTTCTTGCCGAACCCGAACCGGATCTCCGTATCGTCGCCCTGCATGAAACCGCTCCGCCGCAGAGCCGGACCCACCACGCCGGACCCACCGCGCGCGTTCGTCCGCCCATCGGTTAAGGGCCATAGCCACATTCCCGCAGCCTCACAAGAGAGCAGCCTCACAAGAGAGAAGGTGCCTGGCCGCAAACCTGAATGCCCCGCCCGGGGCCGGCAGGTCGCTCCAGACGAGATGCGGCGACGTCACCCCGCGTCGAGGCCTGGACGGAGGGCAATTTGACACCTGACGGAGGGCAATTTGATGCTTGCAATCCAGAGGGTTTATCGGTTGATACGTCGCCATGGAAACTCAAGTGCATGCCGTGCACTGTGTCAGAGGTCATGAAGCGTGTCAGCCACAATGAATGTTCCGTTTAATGATTTGAAAGCGCAATACGTCTCCATCAAGGATGCCGTCGACCAGGCCATTGGCTCCGTGCTCGAACGCACCGCCTTCATCATGGGCCCAGACGTGCAGCAGTTCGAGGAGGCCTTCGCAGCCTATTGCGGCGGCGGCTACGCTGCAGGCGTCGCCAATGGAACCGATGGCCTTCAGCTGGCTCTCAAGGCGGTCGGCGTCGCCCCGGGCGATGAGGTCATCACCACGGCCCACAGCTTCGTGGCGACGGCAGAAGGCATCCTGAACGTCGGGGCCAAGCCCGTCCTGGTCGATATCCGCTGGGATACCTGCAACGTCGACGAGGAGGCGATCGAACGGGCGATCACCCCGCGCACCAAGGCGATCGTTGCGGTCCATATCTATGGCCAGACCTCCAACATGGGGCCGATCCTGTCGATCGCCAAACGGCACGGCCTGAAGGTTGTCGAGGATGCAGCGCAGGCGCAAGGAGCCAGCTGCGACGGCGTGCGCGCCGGGCTGCTGGGCGACATCGCGTCGTTCAGCCTCTATCCGGGCAAGAACCTCGGGGCCTATGGCGATGCCGGAGTGGTCACATCCAGGGACGAGGCGCTCATCGACATCGTGCGCCAGCTGCGCGATCACGGCCGCGCGCGCGGCGCCAAGTACGATCACGGCATGGTCGGCGTGAACAGTCGCCTCGACACGATCCAGGCGGCGATCCTGAACGCCAAGCTGCCGCATCTGGATGGCTGGAATACCGCGCGCCGGAAGATCGGCACCTATTACAACAGCCGGCTGTCCAATGTTGTCGAGACCCCGGTGACCCTGCCGAATTGCGAGCACATCATGCATGTCTACTGCATACGTGTGCCGGATCGCGACAGGCTGGCCGCGAGGCTGAAGGAGCGGGGCGTGTCCACCGGCATGCATTACCCCAAGCCGCAGCACCTGCATTCGGGCATGGTCGAGGTGCTCGGCCACAAGCCGGGCGATTTCCCCAAGGCGGAGAAGACGGCTGATACACTGCTGTCGCTGCCCATATATGCCGAGATGACGGACGCCCAGGTCGAGTATGTGGCGGACAGTGTCTCCGCCAGCATGTCGTGATCGTCCATGTGCGGCTTCGCCGGCGTCTTCGCCAGATCGGGGTCGGTTGACCCCGAGCTCCTGCGCCGCATGGCGCAGGTGATCGCCCATCGTGGTCCCGACGATTCCGGCTCGGTCTACTTCGCGCGCGAAAGCGGAAGCCACTCCCACAATCCGTCGGAAGCGCCGCCGTTTCCTGCAGACGTCGCCCTCGCGTTCCGCCGGTTGAAGATCATCGATCTGTCGCCGGCCGGCGCGCAGCCGATGAGCAACGCCGACGGCTCGCTGTGGGTTGTCTTCAACGGCGAGATCTACAACTACATCGAGCTGCGGGCCGAACTGGAGGCCGAAGGCTGGCGTTTCCGCAGCCGATCGGACACCGAAGTGCTGCTGGCCATGTTCGAGCGCCATGGCGTCGACGCCTTCAAGCGCCTCAACGGCATGTTTGCCGCAGCCTTCTTCGACAAGCGGACCAACCAGCTGACGCTCGTACGCGACCGGATCGGCATCAAGCCGCTCTACTATGCCGATACCGGTGCGGATTTCGTGTTCGGGTCGGAGATCAAGGCGCTGATGCAGCATCCAGGCGTTCAGCGTGGCATCGACCGGCGCTCGCTTGCGGAATATCTCACCTTCCATTTCCCGCTGCGCAATCGGACGATCTTTCAAGGCGTTTCTCTGCTCGAGCCTGGATGCTATGCAACCCTGGAGGGCGGCGCGCTGTCGGTGCACCGCTACTGGTCATTATCCTATCATTCCGGCGCGACGCCTGATCGCCAGGACGCCGTCGCCGAACTTCGGGTGATCCTGCGCGGAGCACTCGCCCGCCAGGTGCGCAGCGACGTGCCCATCGGAACCTATCTGAGCGGCGGCATGGATACAGGATCGATCAGCGCGCTCGCTGCGCCGATGATCTCGCCGTTCCATTCGTTCACCTGCGGGTTCGAAACGCGGGGCATGTCGGGTCTCGAGGGCTTCTTCGACGAGCGGCGCGACGCCGCGACCCTGGCGGACCGGCTTGGCATGGTCCACCACGAGGAGGAGGTGCGCCCCGAGGATCTCGAGCGCCTGATGCCGGAAGTGATGTGGCATCTGGAGGATCCGCGCGTTGGCGTCAGCCATCAGATCTACAAGCTGGCGCACATGGTGCGGCAGAACGTCATCGTCATTCTCTCGGGAACCGGCGGCGATGAGCTTTTCGCCGGCTATGGCTGGCGTTACGAGCCGGTTCACGGGCTCTCGGACATGGGTGCCTTCCAGAAGCGCTTCTATGATGTCTGGGCGCGCATCCGCACCGACGAGCAGCGCAGCGAGCTTCTGTCAGACAGCGTCGCCGGCGATCTTCAGGGCTGGACCCCCCGCACCAGCTTCGCCGAGGAGCTTGCGCCCTTCGCCGACGAGGCGCCGCTGCATCGCGCCCTCGCCTTCGAGATGCGCAATTTCCTGCATGGCGTTCTGCTGGTGGACGACAAGCTGACGATGGCCCATTCCATCGAAAGCCGCGTGCCGTTGCTGGACAACGAAGTCGTCGAATTCGTCAATCACCTGCCCGCCGAGTGGAAGTACGATGGCGCGGGCACCAAGATCATCCTGCGCGAGGCCTTGCGCGGCATCCTGCCTGACGAGGTCATTGACCGCCGCAAGCAGGGGTTCACGCCGCCCGAGTCCACCTGGATGCGCGTCAACTCGCGTCGCTGGATCGAGAGCGTGCTCTTGTCGGACCAGTCGCTCGAGCGCGGCCTGTTCAAGCCAGATGCCGTGCGCCGGATCGTCGGCGAGCACATGGACGGGACGAGCAATCACCGCTTCCTGCTCTGGTCGCTGCTGAGCCTCGAATTCACGCAGCGCAGCTTTCTCGATGGCGCCGCGCCGATGCGTCCGGCGCACCACATGGGACCATTGCCGGCCGAGACAGCGGCGTGACAGGCGATCTCGATTCGCTGCTTGCGGCACTCCGGCGGCTCTGGCGCGGCCGGCGCGAAGAGATCGCGCGCAAGTGGCCGCGCAGCCTGCCCTTCGGCGAATATGTCGTTGACCGCTGGGAGAAGGCGCGCGATCTGGGCTTCGGCGAAGGCACCAGCATCTATGATTCAGCCGTCGTGATCGGCAAGGTCGAGGTCGGCAGCAAGACCTGGATCGGGCCCAACACGGTGCTGGACGGCAGCGGCGGGCTGATCATCGGCGACAATTGCTCGATCTCGGCTGGCGTTCACATCTACTCGCATGACACCGTCAAATGGGCTGCCTCGGGCGGAACCGAACCTTACGAGTACGGTTCGACGCGGATCGGCTCGCGCTGCTATGTCGGGCCCATGACGATCATCACCAAGGGCGTGAACATCGGCGACGGGGCGATCATCGGCGCGCACAGCCTCGTCAATCGCGATGTGCCGGCTGGCGCCAAGGCCTATGGCATTCCGGCCCGGATCATCGATCCCACATGAGCGGGCTGGCCCATTGGAGGGTCCGCCTCGCGAACTGGTGGGGCCGCTTCGGACTGTTCGTGAAGCTCGGCTTCCTGCTCTGGCTGACCTTCGCGATGCTGGGCCCCACCGTCTACCTGCTGACGCAGAACAGGGCCCCGGTTGCGCCGCTCTTGCTGATGGGCGGCGTTCTGGTCGCGCTGCTGGCCTTCGCGCTTGCCGGGGCTCGCTGGGCCATGGTGTCGCGCGCGCTCGGCGCACCCATTCCGTTCAGCTTCGCCTTGCACTTCAATTTCGTCGGGCTGTTCTTCTACTGCGTCACGCCGTTCGGCATCGGCCAGGATGTCCTCAAGGTCATGAAATCGGTCAACGCGGTCAACGGCGTTTCCACCGCCATGGCGATCTCGCAGGTGATGGTGGACCGGCTCATTGGCCTCGCCTGCCTGCTTCTGGGCTTCGGGGCCATCGCTGTCCTGGTGTTCCCCGACATCCTGATCTTGCCGATCCTGGCCTATCTTGGCGAACGTCCGGTCGCGGTTTCAGCGGTCGCTGCTGTGGCGCTGGCCGGCCTGGCGGCGGCAGCCTGGTCCGGTCCGGGCCTGGTCCGTCGCTACGCGGGGCACGGCGTCAGCCTGCGGCAGGTCATCCGCATGATGTTCAGCGCCGAGACCGGCGCAGCCGCCCTGCTGTCGCTGGCCAGCCAGTTCCTGCACATCGCGGCCATCCTGATCCTGCTCTCGGCCTTCGGCCGGTCGGGCGATTATTGGGCCATCGCCTGCGCATTGTTTGGAAGCATGGTGTTCTTCTTCATTCCGGTGTCGGTGTTCGGTGTCGGCGCCCCCCAGCTGGCGGCGGCGGCCATCCTGGTTGCACTCGGATCGTCAGCACAGGACGCAGCAGTGGTCGTCCTGTTGTCGTATGCGACCATCCTTGCCGGCGGACTGGTCGGCGGCGCCCTTGAAATCGGGCGCGAGCTGCAGGCGCGCCGGCATCCACCCAAGGCCGACGCGGCCCCATGACCGGCTAACCACACAGCCCCGACCCGCACACTTGACCCGCACGCTCGACCCGCGCCTTGGCTGAGGACAAGACAATTGACGCTTGGATACGCAGCATCTATCAGGTGCCGGCGTGCTGAAAGAATGAAGAAAGCCATAATGATGACGTCAAAGCTCCGTATTGGCCAGATCGGTGTCGGCTACTGGGGGCCAAACGTGCTTCGCGCGGTCGCCTCCCATCCCGATGTGGTCGTGACGGCCATCTGCGACGCGAGCCAGAAGACGCTGAATCAGATCAGCCCGAACTATCCGCACGCGACGACATACACCGACATCGACCAGGTCATGGCGGCTGACAATGTGGACGCCGTGATCGTCGCGCTCCCGGCGGGGATGCATCACGAGGTCGCGCTCAAGGTGCTCACTGCCGGCAAGCATTGCTTCGTCGAAAAGCCGTTGGCTCTGACAACGCGCGAATGCGAAGAGCTGATCGAAATTGCCGAGCGGAACAACCGGACACTGATGGTTGGCCACACCTACGAGTATCACAGCGCGGTCAAGAAGATCAAAGAGCTGATTGATGGCGGCGAGGTCGGACAGATCTACAATATCTTCTGCCAGCGCATGAATCTTGGCCGCATCCGCCAGGATATCGACGCGATGTGGAATCTGGCTCCGCACGACATCTCCATCGCGCTGTACTGGCTCAACCATGAAATGCCGGTGTCAGTTCGCGCCCAGGGGTTCTCGCATTTGCCGCGCGTCAAGGCGATTGCCGACCAGACTTACCTGACCATGGAGTTCAGGAGCGGTGCCGTCGTTCACATCATCTCGAGCTGGCTGTCCCCGGAGAAGGTTCGCAAGATCATGCTTGTCGGATCGAAGCGGATGGTGACCTATGATGATGTCAGCGTCGATTCAATCGTGCAGGTCTACGACAAGGGCGTCGACCTTGACGGCCTGGGCCATTCCGAAAGCTATGGCGAATATCAGCATCTGGTGCGCACAGGTGACGTGACCATCCCGAACATCCGCATGGTCGAGCCCCTGCGCGCCGAGATGCATCATTTCGTCAATTGCGCCCTGACCGGCGCGGTTCCGATCAGCAGCGGCCGCAGCGGCCTCAATGTGACGCGCATTCTCGAGGCCGCGTCCCAGTCGATGGCCAACAATGGCGCGCCGGTCGAGATAGAGAGTGCGTCTTGTCCGCAAAAGATACAGTAATCAGCCCCCTCGCCCAGGTTTTCGACGGCGTTACCTTGGGCAGCGGCGTACAGGTGGATGCGTATGCCATGATCGGCGTCAGCGCTGCCGCCGCACGCGACATGGAGACGCTGATCGGCCCGGGATGCTGGTTCCGCTCCCACACGGTTGTCTATGCCGGCAACCGGATCGGCGCGCGCCTGCAGACAGGCCACGGGGCGATGATCCGTGAGCTCAACGAGATCGGCGATGATGTCAGCATCGGCACGCAGTCGATCGTCGAGCATCATGTGACCTTGCATGACAAAGTCCGCATCCACTCGCAGGCCTTCATTCCGGAGTTCACGGTGATCGAGACCGGCGCCTGGATCGGCCCGCGGGTCTGTTTTACCAATGCCAGGTGGCCTGCCTCGCGCAGGGCCAAGGACTATCTGCAAGGCGTGCATATCGAGCCGTTTGTCCGGATAGGCGCCAACGCGACGATCCTGCCGGGCGTGAGGATCGGCCGCGGCGCCATTATCGGCGCCGGCTCGGTTGTGACCAGGGACGTGCCGGCCGGCTCCGTCATGGCGGGGAACCCGGCGCGCCGGATCAAGGCGGTCGCCGATCTGCGCTATCCGGACGACGCGCAAACCCTGCCCTATCCTGACGGATAGAGCGCAGATCCGTGCGGCTTCGCGGGTTCGGAACGGCTGTCAAGCCTTGCTTGCAGGCCTCGTTTGCAGGCCTCGTTTGCGGCCTTACTTGCGGGCCGGAACTTTGACGGATAGACGAGACCCGCTCGACGGGTTCATGTTCAATTCAAACTTAGAGTGAGAAGACCTTTGTCCAAGTACATCTACAAGTGGCCGTATCCCGGTGCTCTCGACACGCCGGCCTGGACCAGGAGCGGGCTTACCGAGTATCTTGAGCGCGCCATGCCCGAACCGGCCGATGAGGTGGCGAAGGACAGCCGCTGGCCGGCCTTTTTCTCGCAGCCGATCTGCGTCGTCACCACGGTGAGCGGCGAGAAAATCTATCTCGAGCGCGAAGTCGGCCCCTGCATCGTCAACCGGTTTCCCTATGTGATGACGCTGAGCCTGTGCCGCAGCGCACTGTCGGACCGGCATTCGCCGCGGGCCCAGTTCATGCGGGCGATGGAGGAGAGCCGCGTCGCCAATGTGCAGTTCCTGACGCTTGGCCCCGCGCTTGATCGCTGCATGGCCGCGATCAACGACGTTCCGGAAGGGCGCGCCGAGGAGCGCATGGCTGCGACCGGTCTGGGCTATCGCCCTGCGCTCAGCAACGCGGCGCCCGTGTTCAACGATGCATTCATGGTCTACGAGGCGCGGCTCTGCGAGCCGATGAAAGACCTTTACGGCCATCAGATCTACCAGAAGCCCTACACGGATATCGGCAGCCATCGGCTCTACTACCTGGAGGTCAACTGCATTCAGCTGCGCAAGGACATCGCAGATGGGCAGAGCCAGATCCAGTGGACCAGCCTCGCCGAGTGGGCCTCGCCCGCCGACGTGAGCATCGCCAAGCCCGCTGACCGCTCGATGATGGAGCGGATGGCCTATGTGAAGCCGTTCACCCCCTATTATCAGTTTCCGACGGCCAACACGATTTCCTTCGAATACGAAGGTGCCAGCAATGGCATGGCGTTCAAGCACCTGGAATCGTTCACACGCACGAACGTCAACGAGATCGACAACGACAAGACGCGCTGGCCCTGCTTCTTTCCCTCATCGCTGGGCCTGATCACGAGCCGATCGGCTGACGGACAGCCCAACGTGATGCCCTGCGGCTCGACCACGATCGTCAGCCGCAGCCCCTTCGTGATTTCGCCGGCAGTGACCTATGGCGGCATCAATGATCGCTACCGCGCCCGCCATACCTTGCACAACATCCGCGAGACCGGCTGGTTCGGCTGCGGACTGCCGACTGTGAGTGACGAGATCATCACGGCCATTCGCTATGCCGGCAATATCTCGGTGACCGAAGATCCGAACAAGCTGGAGCACACGGGGTTGATCTTCGAAGACGGTGAACATGCGCCGATCCTGAAGGCCTGCCCTGTCCATTTCGACTGCAAGGTCGTCGATGAGGTCAAGCTCGGCACGCACAGCATGTTCCTGGGCGAAGTCCGCCGCATCCTGGTGCGGAAGGGCGTCACGGCAGAGAATGCGATCTCCTGGAACCCATGGCCGGTGGTCTGGGGTGAAGACGGAGCCCGGACCGCCTGACGTCGCTGGCGATCATGAGCAGGTATCCCCGACACAGCAGGTATCCCCAACACAACCGACTTTGAAGGATTGGAAAGACAGATGAAGATAGCCGGCAGCAAGGTCATGATCACGGGTGGTGGCGGACTGATTGGTTCCTGGGTCACCGAGCAGCTGATCGCAAAGGATGTCGCGCAGATCACCGTTCTGGACAATTTCGACCGTGGCAACCGCTCGAACCTCGACGATGCGCTGAAGTCCAACCGGGTCAAGCTGGTCGAGGGCGACATCTGCAACCGTGAGCTTGTCCGTGATCTGCTGGCCGAGTCCGATGCTCTGATCCATCTGGCTGCCATGCGCATCACGCAATGCGTGCAGGACCCCGAGCGCGCCCGCGATGTCATGTTCACTGCGCCGTTCAACATGTTCTACGACGCGGCGCAGTTGAAGACGAAGCGCATCGTCGCGGCGTCCTCGTCCTCCATCTATGGCCAGGCTGACGTCTTCCCGACGACCGAGAAGCATCATCCTTTCAATGACGACACGCTCTACGGCGCCAGCAAGCTGGCCTGTGAAGGCATTCTGCGCTCATTCAGCAATATGTATGACCTTCCCTCCGTGACGATGCGTTTCTTCAATGTCTACGGCCCGCGCATGGACATCCATGGCGTGTACACGGAAGTCATGGTGCGCTGGCTCGAGCGTATCTCGGAAGGCAAGCCTCCGGTCATCTTTGGTGACGGCACCCAAAGCATGGACTTCACCTATGTCTCGGACGTCGCCGCCTCGGTGGTCGCGGCGCTGGAGTCGGACAGCCGCGACCTCGCTTTCAACGTCGGCACCGGCAAGAGCACGACGCTTGCCGAGCTCGCATCGATCCTGTGCGAGATCATGGGGACCAAGTTGAGCCCCGACCTGCAGCCGGCGCGCGGCGTGAGCCCGGTCAATTACCGCCTCGCCGACATCCGCCTCGCCGAAGAGGTTCTCGGCTTCAAGGCCAATGTCGACGTGCATCAGGGCATGCGCCAGCTTGCCGATTATTGGCAGTCGAACAAGCGCGGCTGATCGAAAACCCTCCATTTTTTCAAACAGACAGGCCAGGATGTCCAGCATGAAGATCGAGTTCGCGCAACCGTTCATGGTCGAGGCCGATGCCTTGGCCGCCGCAGAAGCGGTTCGCTCCAAATGGATCGTCGGCGGCCCCCGCCTGAAGATGCTCGAGGACGCGTTTTCCGAGCGGACCGGCATGGCCTATTCGGTCGGCGTCAATTCATGGACCAGTGCCGGTTTCCTGCTCCTGCACGCCTGGGGCATCAAGCCCGGGGATGAGGTCATCGTTCCCTCGTCCAGCTTCATCGCAACCACCAATGTCGTGCGCCACTGCGGCGCCGATCCGGTGTTCTGCGAAATCGATCCTGACACCTGGAACATCGATGCCAACGACATCGAGCACCGGATCACGCCCCGCACCAAGGCCATCGTCACGGTTGACCAGATGGGCAACCCTTGCGATCTCGGACCGATCCTCGCGATCGCGCGCCGCCACGGGCTGAAGGTCCTGCATGACGCGGCCTGCTCGCTCGGCAGCCTCTACAAGGGACAGCCGATCGGTGTCGGGGCTGATGCGGTTGTCTACAGCCTGCACGCCCGCAAGATCATCACCTGCGGCGAAGGGGGCATGATCTGCACGCAGGACGCCTCGCTTGCCCATGACCTCAAGCTGCTGAGCCATCAGGGCATGTCGGCGTCTGACGCCAAACGCCATGGCAACTCGCCGACCAATTTCGAGACATACCCGGTCGTCGGCTTCAACTTCCGGATCACCGACATCCAGGCCTCGGTTGCACTGAGCCAGTTCTCACGCCTCGACGAGATCCTGGCGAAGCGACGCGAACTCGCCGGACGTTACGAGGATGCGCTGCAGAAGATCTCGACGCTGCGCTCTCAGACAGTGCTGTCCGACGCCGTGATGAACTGGCAGAGCTACCAGGTTCAGCTCACGCCGTCAGCGAAACACACGCGCAACGAGGTCATGGATCAGTTGTGGGCGGCCGGCATTCCGACACGTCGCGGCGTGATGATCGCGCATGTCGAGCCGCCGTACAAACCGATGAATGTCGAGCTGCCCGTGACCGAGCACGTCGAGGCCACAACCTTCCAGTTGCCCATGCACACCGGCCTGCCGACTGATCATCAGGAATATGTTATCAGCAAGCTGCAGCATCTGATGATGTGAGGACAGGCGCCGGGTGCGGCCCGCAGGGCATGACAGCCGACGCCGCCTTGTGCCTGCAGCCGGGATCGTGTTGGCCGTGCCCATGCGCGACCGATGTCGTGCGGAACCCGGCCGCTCATTGCGAGGGGCGGCTTGGGCGAGGGCGTGACCTGGGCGAGGGCGTGACCTGGGCGAGGGCGTGACCTGGGCGAGAGCGTGGCTTGGCGTTTCCATTCGGTGCGCCGGCCATGTCCCGGTCGATTGCCGCATGACCCGTGCAACGCGCCAGCGCGTCGAGATGGCGAGCTCGCCAAAGTGACTTGGTCATCAAAGTGACTTGGTCATCAGAGCGACTTGGTCATCAGGGCGACTTGGTCATCAGCATTAAAGTAACCTGGCCATCAGGGTGACCTGGCCATAAGAGCGACCTGGCTATAAGAGCGACCTGGCCATCAGGAAGGGGAACTGAGCGCGTGACCCGGAGATTCCTGCTTGCGGCCTCGGCCTGGTTGCGGCCATATCTTCACCGCCAGGTGAGCTGCTCCAGCACGCTTCTCGGCCTCCTGGGCGCTGCCATCGGCGCGGGATGGCTGGGTGCGCTCCTTGTCTGGGCTGCACTCACTTCCGGCTTCATCATCGTCATGTCGCCGCTTGACCTGTCCTCGATCACACCTGAGGCAGGGCGAGCTTTTGCTGCCCCGGCAAAAATCCCTGCTTCGCCTTACCTGTTTTCGCCCAGTCGCCAGCAGCTGCATGGCGGGGTGATTCTCGTCGAGCGCGCGCCAGATGGCACCAGGCAGCTTGGACCTCCTTACACGCCGATTGCGGAGATCAGCGCGCGCGGCGCGGGCCGTTACACCATCACGGACAGGCGCCTGATCTTCTCAACGCTGGACGCCACGGACCCAAGGCATAACGGCCGTGGCTATGTGTTGACGGGCTCGGTGGAGCCGGAATTCTGGCTTCTGATCCTGGGCATCGGAGGGCTTGTCGTCGGAGGGCTTGTCGCTGGGCTTGGCGCGGGTCCTGGACTGGCCGCTGGCGCGCTGGCGTCGTTGGCGCAACGGCGCAGACAGGCAGCCGCGCTGATGGCGACATCGCTTGCCTGTGGCGCCATGCTGGCGCTCTGGCCGGTCGCGACACGCATCGGGTTCGACAATGCCTTGCTGGGTAGCCTGGCGCAGATTGCACTGCTCGGCGGCTGCGCAGTGATCGTGTGTGAAATGCTGCGCCCGGCGGGCCGGGTTCGCCATGCCTTCGCGCACAATCTTGTCCATGTGGCGGGCGTCGCAGCCGTTCTGTTCCTGGCTGTCGTGACGTCGGGCCTGCTCCATGGACAGCATCGGGCGGTCATGAGCGATGTGGTGCAGGCATCTGAGAAGGTCTACCAGTATCGCATCGTGGCGATGCCGCTCGGCCTCTCGTTCGCGGGCGACGAGGCGCGAATTCTGAACAGGAGAACGAGCGTTGCCGATGCGCAGGGCGTGCTCCCCAAGGGCTCGTTGGACGAGAAAGGCCTGACCCCTCCTGAAGGTCGCGCCTCGTTCTGGGCCAACAGGGCAAGTTTTTCCTTCCGCTCGCCCGGCGGGCCGCACGAAGCCGGCAACGCGATCCAGATCAGTGGATCATTGAGGGTCAGTTTTGGCCTGGCCCTGCTGTTGGTTTTGCTGTCCGTCGCATCGGCGGCAATCGTCTCCTGCTCCTGGATGGCCGCCTGTCCGCCACGCCCGGATCAATCTGCATCCACCACTGCAACGCCTGACCTGGCACGACCTGATCTGGCACGACCTGATCTGGCACGTCTCTCCGTCGGCATCGCGCTCGCTGGCGCGGGGTTTGTGATTCTGTGGGGGCAGGCCGGTTCAAGCGCCGGTTCAAGCGCCGGCGCACGCACAACGCTGTGGCTGGATCATCAGATCGGCTGGTCGCAGCTCCTGTCGATTTGCGCGGCGCTCTTGATGCTTGGGCTTCTTCCCTGGCACCAAGGCATGAGGGCATGGCCGAAACTGTCCAGACGGACTGTTGGTGTCAGTCTGCTTCTTGCCGCGGCCTGCGTGCCGTTTCTGGGAGTTCTGGGCACGTGGAGCTCTGTTGGCGACCCCAATGCCGTTGCCCTGACCAGCATGCATTTGCTCGGGCAGGTGCAGGCCTCTGACTCTTTTGGATATCTCCATGGGGCCGTCGATCTGCTGACGGCTGGGTGGCTCAATGACTGGAATTCCCGTCGGCCGCTGACCTCGGCGCTGACTGCGCTGAGGGTCATGGCGGCAGGACCGCAGATGACGGGTGTGATCGTGTTGGGGGCGTTGTTCATCGGCATCTTCCTGATGCTCGCGACGCGCGAAGTGCTTCGTCTGGCGGGGGGTGTCGCTGCGGTTGCGTTCCTGGTGATGTGTGGCTCGTTCGTGTCCGAATGGACGCCGACCACCATGTCCGAAGGCACAGGCTTCGCGTTCGGGCTGTTGGCGCTGGCTGCTCTTCTCGCCGCCTGGCGGACGGACAGCATCGTGCTGTTCTTTCTGGGCATCATCGCCTTGTCCACGGCCGTCATGGCGCGGTCCGGCCCCCAGTTCGTTGTGCCGTTCATGGTCTTTGCCGGGGCTCTGATCCAGTGGAAAAAGGGTTCACGGCGCAGCCTTGCCTGGCTGGCTGCCGGCTTGCTGGCTGCCATGCTCGGGGTGATGCATGCGCACTACCTGGTGAAGACCCTGCATGGCTCGGCAGGCATGATCCAGAGCAACTTCTCCTACACGCTTTACGGCCTGGCTGTCGGCGGAAAGGGCTGGATGCAGATATTCGCCGATCATCCCGAGCTTTTCGCAGCTGGCGCGGCCGGGCCGGCCGAACCGAAAATCTACCAGTACGCCATCGCCGAGATCACCCGCGCACCGGGCACCATCATTGTCGCCCTCGCGCAGGAGATCCTGCGGACGCCCGGTTTCTTCTCCAGATATTTCGATCCCGTGCTGCTGAACGTCTGGCTCATGACGGGCGTGGCGACCAGCCTGCTGGCGCTGCGCAGCCGCATCGGCATCATGTGCGCTGCGGCGATCCTGGGGATCGTCGTGTCCTCGCCATTGCTCATTACCGATGGCGCCCGCAGGGTCTTTGCTGCCGTGGTGCCGATGCTCGCCCTGCTTGGCGCGCTCGGAGCCGACGCCATCGTGAAGCTCAGCCTGAGCGCATGGCGCGGCGAGAGGCTGTGGGCGGCCATCGGCGCTCTGCGGCAGCCGGCATGGTCGGTCGCGCCCGTGCCATCGCACAGGCTTGCGCATGAACCGGCCCTGTGGGCGGGGCTTGCGGCGGCGGTGCTTGTGCTTGTGACGCCGCTGGCGATCAGCCCGAAGCAGCGGCAGCTCGTCGGCCGGCTCCCCGAACTGGCCGCCTGCGCGAGCGGGGAGCACCAGCTCGTCATCGGGCGCCGTGCCTTTCTGGACCTCTTCCGTATCCATCCCGATCGGGAGCCTCCCCCCGTACGGCTGCCAGACATCCGCCGCGCCGATCTTCTTCAGGCCGCCCGCATGTTTGACAACCCGTTCCATGACGCGCTTGAGACGCTTGCGTTGCCGACGACGTTGCGGCTGGCCGTGCGAATGATCGTGCCGACCGATCTGAGCATCGTGTTCCCGGTGCTCATCGCCATGCCCGCCCAGATGGGGCTCGATGGCCCTGGTGATCTTGTTGCGATCTGCGCCCGCAAGGCGGGCGTCGCCGACAGCAACCGCATCGGCAACCTGGAAGTCTATGAGGCGCGCACCGCAACGCCCATCATCCTGCAGGGTCGGCCCTGAGGGCGGCGATCAATGTGTCAGGCGGCGCAGGGCCTGATCCAGAACCTCTGCGGTGCGCTGCGCCAGCCTCTGCTGATCGTAGGGCGAGATCTGGTCGCGCGCGCCGGCGGCGCGTGCGGCCTTGTTCGCGATGACGTCGAAGAGGGCTGTTGCCAGCGCCTCAGGCTGGCTCGCTGGCACGACGCTTCCACATGCCCCGATGATGCGCCGGGCGTCGCCGACATCGGTGGCGACCACTGGCAGCCCACAGGCCATCGCCTCGGCGATCACGTTGCTGAAGCCTTCGCCATAGGCGGAGGACGAGCAAAGCAGGTCGAAGCCGGCATAGGCATCGGCGATATCGGCCGGCGGACCCGTAATGATCACCGACCCGCCCAGCTTGAGTGCCGCAGCCTCTGCGTGAAGGCTGGCGCGCTGCTCCGCCGTGCCGACGGCAACCAGCACCGCCACCCACCCGTCGCGCCTTCGGCGCAGATGCGCCAGCGCCTGCAGGAAACCGGCATGATCCTTCATCGGGTCGATGCGCGCCACATGGCCGATCACAACCGTGTCCGCCGGGCATCCCCATGTCTTGCGCGCCGCCTGGCGGCGCGGGGCCTCGCTGCTGTCGGGTGGGGCAAAGCGGGCCAGGTCAAGCCCGTTCTCGATGACGGCGATGCGCGCCGCCGCCGAGCGATGGGCCGAGCGATGGGCCGAGACGGCGCTGCGGCCCGCTTGCGAATTGAAGATGGCGAGATCGGCAAGCCGGATGAGGCGGCGCTCGAACCAGGCGGCGAGCCGCCACTTGGCGCCGTAATTCTCCATCCGCATGTCGGATGCGCGCATGCCCCAGACGATGAGCGGACGTCGCCAGACAGTCCAGGCGCACAGCGATGCCAGGTTTCCTGCGGTGAGGTAGCCGTGGATGACGTCTGGCTGCTCGCGCGCCACCAGTGCGCGCAGGCTGGCAATGCGTCCCAGGGCGCCCTTGCCTTCGAGCAGGGTGATGGTCACACCGCGAGCTGCGGGATCGGCCTGCATGGCGCCGCCCTCGCGAAAAACAGCAATCCTGGCGTTGTGCCCCAGGTCGCCAAGGCCACGCGCCAGCATCAGCGCCTGGCGCTCGGCTCCGCCCAGGCCCAATTGTCCGGCAACGATCAATATCTTCATCGCATCGCGATAATCGGTGACGTCGACAGTGGCAACGCGCTAATGCTTGGCTGGATCCAGAACCCTTAGCCTTGATTGCCCGCCTGATGCGCATCCTGCATGTTATCTCCAATCTGATGTCAGGCGGTGCGGAGAGCATGCTGACCAAAGTCATCGAAGCAACGCAGGGGCCGGACTTCGAGCATGTCGTGGTGACGTTCATCGAAGGGGGCCTCTTTGCTGACAGATTGGCGACCTGCGGCGTCCGGATCATTGGTCTGGGCCAGGAGAGGGGACACCCTGCGCGCGCGCTGCTGCGACTGCCGGGCCTTCGGCGCATCATTGATGATGTTGATCCAGATATTGTGCAGGGCTGGATGTATCATGGCAATTTCGCCGCCTCCGCTGCGGCGGGAGGCCGGCCCGTTGTCTGGAATGTCCGCCAGCGGCTCGAGCGGATCGCTGACAATGCATTGGCCACACGCATGGTGGTCCTTGGCTCGCTGGGCTGGCGCCATCAGGTGAGGGCGGTGATCTATAACTCCGGACGCGCCGCGACCGAGCATGAGCGGTGGTGGTATCCTGCAGCCAGGCGCGTCCTCATTCCCAACGGCTTTGATCTGGCTGCCTTCCAGCCGGATCCGTCGGCGGGCAAGGACTTGCGCCGTGAACTCGGGCTGCCGGACGATGTTTTGCTTGTCGGACGGGTGGCGCGTGACGATGTGATCAAGGATACCCCGACGCTGATCGCGGCCTTTGCAGAGCTGCCCGAGGCCTTTGCAGAGCTGCCGCAAAAGGGAGCGCGGCTGGTGCTGGCTGGACGCAACATGACGGCGCAGAACGCGGCACTGGGTGAATTGCTGCGCGCCCGGAATCTGCAGGAGAAAGTCCACCTTCTCGGCGAGCGGGCCGACATCCCCAGGCTGAACGCCGGCTTCGACCTCGCCGTCCTGTCGTCAAGCCATGGCGAGGGGTTTCCCAACGTCGTGTGCGAGGCGATGGCGGCCGGAACGCCCGTGGTCGCCACCAATGTCGGCGAGTGCAGCGACATCATCGATGACGCCGCGCGAATTGTGCCAATCCGAAATCCGTCCGCGCTGGCCGCAGCCATGACACGCATCCTGTCCTTGCCGCCGCATGAGCGCGCTGCCCTTGGCCTCAGAGACCGTCGCCGTGTCGCGGAGCGTTACGACATGCCGACGATTGCGCAATCCTATGGCGCCCTGTGGCGAGGCATCGCGGCTGCAGATCCGGGCGCAGCGGGCGCAATCAGGAATTGACGCCGCGCAGACCAGGGTCGCTGGCATGCGCGACAAACCAGTCGTAAACTTCGCGCAGCCCCTGGTGGAGCGGCGTTCTTGCCCGCCACCCGGTGGCGGACAGCCTTGTGACATCCAGCAACTTGCGCGGTGTGCCATCCGGTTTTCGCGCATCGAAATGGAGTGCGCCTTCAAATCCCACGGTCCTGGCGACCAAGGTCGCGAGATTCCGGATCGATATCTCCTCACCGGTGCCGACATTGAGAGGCTCGCCGCCTGAGTATGTCCTCATCACATGAACACATGCATCGGCCAGATCATCGACATGCAGGAACTCGCGCGTCGGGGTCCCTGAACCCCAGACCTCCATGGACGACGCGCCCGCGAGCCTGGCGCGATGCGCCTTGACCATCAGGGCGGGAATGACATGGCTGGCCTGGAGGTCGAAGTTGTCGCCTGGCCCATAGAGGTTGGTCGGCATGACCGAAATGAAGTCGCAGCCATATTGCAGTCGGTAGGCTTGGCACAGCTTGATGCCGGCGATCTTGGCGATGGCATACCACTGATTGGTCGGCTCAAGGGGACCGCCGAGCAACTGGTCCTCGTCCATCGGCTGCGACGCCAGCCTGGGATAGATGCAGGACGAGCCAAGAAACAGGAGCTTCTCGACATTCACCCGTCGCGAGGCTTCGATCAGCGCCGTCTCGATGACCAGGTTGTCGTAGAGAAATTCGGCCGGGCGCGTGTCATTGGCCAGGATGCCTCCGACTGTCGCCGCCGCCAGGAAAACCACCTCCGGCCGGTGATGGGCAAACCAGGCCTCAACTTCGGCCTGGCGCCGAAGGTCGAGATCGGACCGGTCCGCCGTCAACAGCACGCAGCCCTCTCCAGCCAGTCGGCGCAAGATGGCCGAGCCGACCATGCCGCGATGGCCGGCGACGAACACCCGTTTCCCGGCCAGTGCGAAGGTCATTCCGGTGCCGCTCACTCTGCTGCCTCCTGGATGGATCGGAACTTGGATTCCAGTGCCACCGCATGAAGGTCCGAGCGCACCATCTGGCGCACGAGCGCAGCGAACGGGGTGGTGTGGGACCAGCCGAGCCTTGCCTTGGCCTTCGATGGATCGCCAAGCAGAAAATCGACTTCCGTCGGCCGGAAATAGCGTGGATCGATCACGACCAGCTCGCGCCCCGTGGTGGCGTCGAACCCGACTTCGTCGACACCCTGGCCGCGCCAGGTCACGGTGATGCCTGTTTCGGCGAAGGCAAGATTGACAAATTCGCGGACCGAATGCGCTTCGCCGGTCGCGAGCACGTAATCGTCCGGCAAATCCTGCTGCAGCATCAGCCACATGCCGTTGACGTAATCGCGCGCGTGCCCCCAGTCGCGCAACGCGTCGACATTGCCGAGGTAGAGTTTTTCCTGCAGGCCAAGCTTGATCGCAGCGACGGCGCGGCTGATCTTGCGCGTCACGAAGGTCTCCCCGCGCGTCGGGCCTTCATGGTTGAACAGGATGCCGTTCGAGGCATGCAGGCCGTAGGCTTCCCGATAGTTCACCACGATCCAGTAAGCGTACATTTTCGCGGCCGCGTAGGGGCTGCGCGGGGCAAAGGGCGTTGTCTCGCGCTGCGGTGTCTCCTGCACCTTGCCATAAAGCTCCGAGGTCGAGGCCTGGTAGAACCGCGTGCGTTTCTCGAGCCCCAGGATGCGGATTGCCTCCAGCAGGCGCAATGTCCCGAGTGCGTCGGCATTGGCTGTATACTCGGCAGTCTCGAACGACACTTTCACATGGCTTTGCGCAGCCAGGTTGTAGATCTCGTCCGGCTGCGTCTCCTGAACGATGCGGATCAGGTTCGTCGCATCGGTCATATCGCCGTAATGCATGAAAAACCGGGCATCCTCGATGTGAGGGTCCTTGTAGAAGTGATCAACGCGCTGGGAATTGAACGAGGATGAGCGCCGCTTGACGCCGTGCACGATGTAGCCCTTGCCCAGCAGAAGTTCAGCGAGATAAGCGCCATCCTGGCCTGTGACGCCGGTGATCAACGCGACGGGCGGCTGAGAGGACATGAAAATTGGTTCTCCTTGAACTGGGACTGCACGACACGACAAGACGCATCACGGGTCCGGGGCATGGCCTGGATGGTCGGTCATCCAGATACACATGAACTGCAGAATGAGGTCACCTCTCCGCAGCAGGCACGTGCAAAACACCGATCGCTGATCCAGTCAATCGTCATTGCCAGAGGTAATGTGGCGGGCTATGGACCCGTCCTGCACGTTGACGGGACTCCAGAGCGAGTACGCTCCGCGCATCAAGGCAGGAGTAAGCTCAGCCATGGTCCGCCCTGCTGCATCTGAAGAACGCGATCAACCTGGCGCGGTCGGCGCGGCCATCACTGCGAGCCCAACCCCTCCTGTGGCGGCCCGCGTCGCGCTACCCAGACGCATCATCGCCGGGCTTTACACATGGGCTCGCCCTCATGTGCGACGATTTTTGCCCCTCGCCGCCCGTCACCGCCTCGCCGGTGTCGCCCGCTTCTTCGATTGGGTCGGCACGCCCTCGGTGGCGGCTGCCTTTCAGGCTCGCGGCATGCCATTGGCCAGGCTGGCGCCAGTCCAGGCGGCGGAGCACTTCGACGGCCCTGTCGTGCTGGTCAACAATGCGTTGGCCTGGGGCGGCGTCGAACGCCAGATCGTCTATACGCTCACCGGTTTGCAGGAGCGGCTGGGCGGCGCGCAGACAGGGCTGCTGTGCCTGCGCCTTGGCACGGACGCGAACCATGATTTCTATCGCTCGGCCCTGACCGGTTATCGCGGGACGCTGCGCAACGTCATCCCGATCGATGAGGCAGGGGAGGTTCTTGCCCGGCATGTCCCGCCGGCGCGCCTGAGGGAGATCGAGGAATGCATCGCGTGGATGCCGGGTGGGCCACGCGAAGAGGTGCTCCGTTTCCTTGCCGATTTTCTGTCGCTGCGCCCGAAGGTCGTGCATGTCTGGCAAGACGCGCTGTCAGTCTCTGCGGGCATGGCGGCGAGAATCGCCGGCGTGCCACGCGTCATCATCGCTGGCCGTAACGTCGCGCCGGTGAATTTCGCGTATTTTCGTCTTTATATGGAGTTCGGCTATCGCGAGCTCGCCGATTGCGCCGGGCTGACGATGCTCAACAACAGTGTTGCGGGCGCTGCATCCTATGCGCAATGGCTTGGCCAAGGTGTGGATCGCTTCGTTGTGCTGCGCAACGGCATCGACACGGCGATCATTGCGAAACCTTTGCCGGAGGACGTCGCGGACCTGCGGCGCAGGTCAGGGATACCGGAAGGCGTCCCCGTCATTGGATCGATCTTCCGGTTTTATGACGAGAAGCGTCCTCTGCTGTGGATCGAGGCGGCAGCGCTGATCGCCGCGCGACGGCCCGAAGCGCATTTCGTCATTTTCGGCACCGGACCGATGCGCGAGGAGATGCTGCGTCTTGCGCGGCGCAAGGGCCTTGCTGCGCGCGTCCACCTGCCCGGCACGGTTGCTGCACCCGAACAGGCGCTTGCGCTGATGGATGCATTCCTGCTCACCTCCGCCTTCGAGGGAACGCCGAATGTCGTCCTTGAGGCCGGACTGCTTGGCGTTCCTGTTGTGGCGACGGACGCTGGGGGCACGGCCGAGACAATCGACCCGGGCGTTACCGGCTTCGTCTCGACCAGTGCAACAGCGGAAGAGCTCGCCAGCCAGGTCCTCGCCGTCCTGAACGATGAGCGCTTGCGTGCCGTGGTGCGCGCCGCAGCGCCGAACTTTGTCCTGCGGCGCTTTGGGCTGGCGCGGATGGTCGACGAGACAATCAGCCTTTACGGCCTTGCCGGAGCCGTGCGCGCATGATCGGCACCTTCCGTCGACTTGTGACATCTTCAGGGGTTTCGGCGGACACGTGGTGGCGGCGGGCCTTCATTGGCTTCAAGCTGTCAGTCGCCATCGGCTGTCTGTTCGTTGTCTCGCGTCAGATCGACCCCGCTGGCTTGCGCAATCTGCTGGCGACGGTCGAGCCGGGCTGGCTTGTGGTCGCCATCATGCTGATTGCGGCGGAGGTTCCGCTTGTCGGCGAGCGTTGGCGACTGATTGTCGCCTCACTCGGCCATGGCATGTACCGCCTGCCTCGTGGCGACCTGCACGCCGCGAATGGCTTCGGGCAGTTCGCCGGGCAGGTCCTTCCCAGCCTGGCCGGTGACGGCGTGCGCGCGGTGATGCTGCGCAGCCTCGGCGTCACACTGCCACACGCGGCCTGGAGCGTGGCGCTCGACAGGGTTCTCGGGGTTTACACACTGTTTGTCGTTGCATTCGTCACGCTTCTTTTGCCTTCGGGCCTGCAGGCGCTTGCGGGTTATCTGGAACCTGTGTTTCTCGCCATCGCGGTCATTACCGCATGTGGTGCCCTGGCGCTGCCGCTCCTGCGGCCGCTGGGTGCCCTTCTCGAGAGCAGGCCGCGGCTGCGGCTGGCAGGCGTCGCCTTGACCGAAACCCATGCGGCACTGCTCGGGCGCAATGCCTTCGTTCTGTTTGCGATCAGCCTCCATGTGCATGGCCTGACCATCCTGTGCGTCTATGTGCTCGGGCGCGCCCTTGGCCTTCACTTGCCACTGGGCGATGCGGCGGTCCTGATGGTTTGCATCATGGTGGTCACGCTGCTGCCGATTTCGATCAGCGGATGGGGTGTTCGCGAACTGGCTGTCATGGCGCTTCTGACGGCTCACGGCGCCTCGGCCGAACAGGCGCTGATGTTCTCGGTGACCTTCGGGCTGGTCGTCATGATCGCGACCATCCCGGGCGCGATCTACTGGTTGGTCCAGCGACAGGTGCCGCTGCAGGTGGCTGAGAGCAAATGACCGCTGGAGCATTGTTCCGGGACAATGCGGCCCCGCAGGCCGGCAGCAGCTCGGATTTCCGCAGGGCTCGCCGGTTGTCGCCCTGTTTCCCTGCAGCTCGGGGTCAGGGTTCCGCCTGTAGACGCCACAGGGCCGGGCACGCTCCATCCTCGCCGCGACCCGTTCCATCGGCATGGCGAGAGAGCCAAGCCTGCAAAGACAGGCCTGCAAGGAAGTGACATGATCATGACGACGACATCGCCTTCACCATCCGAACTCAGCGCGCGCAAGGAGATGATCCGCGCCGCGTCAGACGCAGTTGCACCCGACCGCCGCAGATGGCGCGAGCGCAACGGATTCTTCCACGAGGAGGATCTGCGATATCTGAAGTTCCTCGTGCCTCCCGGCTTGCGCGTGCTGGAGATCGGGTGCGGCACGGGCGACCTGCTGGCCGCTCTTCAACCCTCCCACGGGGTTGGCATCGACATCGCACCGGGCATGATCGATCTGGCGAAGTCCTCATATGGCGCGCTGGAGTTCAGGGTGGGGGATGCCGAAGATCCCGCCGTGCTGGCGGGCATATCAGGTCCCTTCGACGCGATCATCGTCGTCGACACGATTGGCCAGATGGACGATGTGCAGGGCTTCCTGGAGAAGCTCCACCCGCTGTGCCACCGCGACACCCGCCTGATCATCGGCTATTTTTCGCACCTGTGGTTGCCGCTGCTGAAACTGGCGGAAGTCACTGGCCAGCGCGCGCCGCTGCCGGCCGTCAACGTGCTGTCGGTGGCGGACGTCAAGGGACTGGCCGAACTGGCCGATTTCGAGTTCGTCAAGAGCGAGTATCGGCTTCTCAGTCCGGCGCGCCTGCTGGGGCTGGGACGCCTCATCAACCGGTTCGTCGCACCCTTCCCGGTCATTCGGAACCTGTCGCTGCGTCACTACACGGTCTGCCGCTCGCTGCGTCACGCCGACCCTGGCTACACCTCTGCCACTGTCGTCATCCCGGCGCGCAACGAGAAGGGCAATATCGAGGCGGCCATCACGCGCATTCCACGTTTTTGCGACGATCTGGAGATCATCTTTGTCGAGGGGCATTCGAAAGACGGCACCTGGGAAGAGATCGAGCGCGTCCAGAAGGCGTATCCGCATCATGACATCAAGATCATGCGTCAGCCCGGCAAGGGGAAGGGTGACGCGGTGTTTCATGCTTTCGACCGGGCGCGCGGCGATGTGCTGATGATCCTCGATGCCGACCTGACGATGCCCCCCGAGCAGCTGCCGAAGTTCTGGAAGGCGATCGCGAGCGGCAAGGCGGAGTTCGTCAATGGCTCGCGGCTGGTTTACCCGATGGAGGATCAGGCGATGCGGTTCCTCAATCTCATCGCCAACAAGAGCTTTTCCTACCTGTTTTCCTGGCTGCTGAATCAGCGCTTCACGGACACGCTCTGCGGCACGAAGGTCATCTCCCGTGATGACTATGTGCGCCTGAAGGCAGGCCGGAGCTATTTCGGCGATTTTGATCCGTTCGGCGATTTTGACCTGATCTTCGGCGCCGCCAAGCTGAATCTGAAGGTTCAGGAAGTGCCTGTGCGCTATGCCAATCGATCCTATGGCGAAACCCAGATCTCGCGCTTCCGGCATGGCGTCATGCTGCTGCGCATGGTCATCTTTGCCTTCTTCCGCATCAAGGCTCTGTGAGACAGGTATGCCCGAACGCACTCCAACGACGGCTCTGACCGAGAGCGCCCTCAACGGCTACATGGCCATGTGGAAGAGCAAGCCGGTGCTTCGCGCCGTCTATGGCGATTTCCATGATCGCATTGCTGCTGCCTGCGGCGGAGGCCTGACACTCGAGATCGGGGCCGGGATCGGGAATCTGCCAGACAAACTGCCCGATGTGATCGGCTCCGACATCCAGTTTGGCAGCTGGCTCGATCTGGTCGCTGACGCCCAGCGACTGCCCTTCGCCGATGGCGCGCTCGGCAACATCGTCATGGTGGATGTGCTGCATCATATCGAGCATCCGCTCAATTTCTTCCGCGAGGCGGCGCGTGTGCTGCGCCCGGGCGGGCGCATCGTCATGGTCGAGCCCGGCATCACCCCGTTATCCTGGGCCTTCTACAACTATGTGCACGAAGAACCGGTCATCATGGGCGCGGACCCGCTGACATCCGGCAACACTGATCCGTCCCGCGACCCCTATGCATCCAATCAGGCGATCCCCAGCCTCATCGCCACACGCCACAAGGATCGCTTCCACGCACTCGTGCCGAACATGACCATCAGCCAAGTGGTCTGGTTCTCGCCCCTGTCCTATCCGCTTTCGGGCGGCTTCAAGCCCTGGGCGCTGCTCACGGCTGGCCTGGCGCGCGCCTTGATGGCGCTGGAAAGACGGATCGAGGGACGCCTTGGCCGTTTCATCGGCTTCAGGATCCTGCTGGTCGTCGAGAAAACGGCGTAACAGGCGGGAAAACGGTGTGGCAGGGTCGACCCTGCAGATCCGCGCCCGTGTCGACTGTGACCGGAAGCGGCCGCAGTCTCAAGCGACCGGCTCAATGGCCCCAGCGCTCCTTCCACGCCTGGAACATCAGGATGGTCCAGAGCGGATATTGCCATTGCTCGCCGGCAAGATGGCGCGCCCAGATTTCGCGGACCTTTGCGGGCTGCAGAATGCCTTCGGCGGCAAGACGCCGTTCGTCGAGGAGGTTTTCGGCCCAATCGCGCAAGGGGCCGCGCAGCCACAGGTCGATCGGGACGCCGAAACCCATTTTGGGACGCTCCACGAGCGCCCTTGGCACATGCCGGTACAGCAACTGCCGCAACACCCATTTGCCCTCGCCGTCGCGGCGCTTGAACCGCTCCGGCAGGCTCCAGGCGAACGCCATGACCCTGTGGTCAAGCAACGGGGCGCGCGTCTCCAGGCTGACGGCCATGCTGGCCCGGTCAACCTTGGTCAGGATGTCGTCCGGCAAGTAGGTCAGCGTGTCGATCATCTGGGCGCGTTCGACCGGGTCGGGGAACGCCCCGGCCAATGCGCCCTGCCACATGGAGGCAGGCTGTTCGCCTGGGTGAAGCAGCAGGTCCTGCGGAGGCAATCCCTGTGACACCAGACGCCGATAGGCGCGCTCCAGACCGTGCGGGCCTGCCGTTTCAGCCATGCGTCCGGCCCACCGGTCAAGCCTCGCCCGGAACACGGGCGGCAACAGCGACCGCCCCCGGCCCAGGGCGCGCGCGTTCATCAGGCGGTGGACCGCGCCACCGATCGGCGCGACAAGCCCGCCGGATGAACGCGCGGCCGCATCGATCATGGCGATCTGCGCATAGCGGCTGTATCCGGCGAACAACTCGTCGCCACCATCACCAGACAGCGCCACTGTGACATGCGCCTTCGCCATCGCGGCGACCATGTGCGTCGGCAGCTGGGACGAGTCGGCGAAGGGCTCGTCCCAGATGTCGGGCAGCCGAGGGACAAGATCGATGACGTCGCGCGCAGTGAAATACAGTTCGGTATGCTCTGTGCCGAGGTGTTTGGCCACGGCGCGCGCATGGGGGGCTTCGTCGAACCCCTCCACCTGGAAGCCGATCGAGAATGTCCTGACGGGCCGGGCGCTTTGCATTTGCATCAGCGCCACGATTGTCGAGGAGTCGATCCCGCCAGACAGGAAGGCTCCGAGCGGCACGTCAGCCAGCATGTTGCCGCGAACCGCGCGGTGAAGCACCGCTTCAAGCGCATCGACCGCTTCTGCGTCCGATCCGGTGAAGGGCGTCGATCGGGCGCCGGTCGCGACCTGCGCGGCATCCCAGTAGCGGCGCTGCTCAATGCTCCCGTCATCTGCCAGGCGCATCAAACCGCCAGGCGCCAGCATCTCGACGTTGCGGTAGATCGTGCACGGCTGCGGCATATAGCCAAAGCGCATGTAGCCCGACAGGCCGGCCGGGTCGATGTCTGCAGTGAAGGCACGGTGTGCGCGCAGCGAGCGCAGTTCGGAGGAAAACATCAGGACGCGACCGAAACGCCCGACATACAGAGGCTTTTCGCCCATTCGGTCCCGCGCGAGCCAGGTGACCCGCTCGCGCCGGTCATGCCAGCAGATTGCGAACATGCCCACAAGCTTTGCGAGTGTCGCCTCGAAGCCAAAGGCTTCTGCATGCTCCAGCAGCACTTCCGAATCAGAATGGCCACGAAAGACGATGCCGCGCGCGATGAGCGCGGGCCTCAGCTCATCGGCGTTGTAGATTTCGCCATTGTAGCACAACACGCTTTGCCCGGAGGCCGACACCATGGGCTGGTGGCCCGCCGGTGACAGATCGACGATCGCCAGGCGGCGAAAGCCGAGTGCAAGGCCGATGTCGGAATCAACCCAGATGCCCTCGTCATCTGGACCGCGATGCTGGATGACGGCCGCCATGGCCTTGACCGATGTGGCGAGCTCCTCGGCGCTCTTGTCGCGTCCGCGGTCAAGAAAGCCCGTGATGCCACACATGCTGCAATATCCTGTCGTTGCTGCGGGTCAGGGACGCCCGGTTGGCTTGACCTCGAAGAGATGGCAGGCGCTGCCATAGCGCGTGGCCAATCCGGCCCGACGGGCTATCGGCCAGGCAAGCCCGCGCACCATGTTGCCGGTATAGAACAAGCCCATCGGTTCATCCCCGACGATCTCGAAGCCGTTCGCGCGAAAGTTCCTTCGCCACCAATCGGGATGAAAGAGGAAGGTTTCGCTCAACGTATTGCCACGTTCGCCATGCCGCCGCTGGAAGAAAGGCGCCGCTGCATGGCGCATGATCCTCAAGCCGACCCGGCCCAGCCGCATGGCCTCGCTCCAGCCAAAGGGCCAGCGCGGCAGTGCTTCCGGCAGCGCCTCGCGGATGTACAGGCCTGCGTCGGGAAACGTCGAGACCGTCGTCCAGAACCGCCAGACATGCGTCGGCATGATGTGAAGCGCATACCCTCCAGGGCGCAGGACGCGGGCCGTCTCGGCATGCATCTGCGTCAAGTCGGGCACATGCTCGAGCACATTCGAGGAGAAGACAATATCGAACGTGGCGTCGTCGAAAGGAAAATGCCGGCCGTCATAGTCGGTGATGGGCACAACGCGGTTGTCGGCATAGTTCGAGCTGCTCATTTCGAGCGCGGTCACGTCAAAGCCACGCTCCCAGAGCATCTTTGTCTGCTGGCCTGTGCCTGCCCCCACTTCGAGGATCCGCGCACCCGGGCGCAGATGGCTGACGATCTTCTCAATCTCGGCAGCACGGATCGCATTAAGATGCTCGATGTTGAACACGCAAGACTGGCCTTTGCGGGGAAAATGCGGGTCTGCCGAGCATCAGGACGTGTCGCCCAGTTCCAGATTGCCCCAGACCCGGCAGGCTTCCGAACAGGCGCTGTCTATAGATATATCCTGTGCGCCGGGCAACCTGAACTCTGGCGCAAGCTCGCGCGGTGCAAGATCACGCGGTGCAACCTGAACTCTGGTGCAGGCTCGCGCAGCAGCCACAGGCTTGCGCCGCCAGCGCGGCACGTGGCCAGCGCCATGGCGGAATTTCGGCTTCGATTACAGCGGAAGACGGTTGGCGGGTGTTTCACGGGATGCTAGGTGCTCAGCCATCAGATTGGGGCATTGTCGCGATCAGGACGATTTCGGAGATTTGGAATGCGCGTTGCAATTGTCGGATCGGGTTATGTTGGCCTTGTTTCAGGTGTGTGTTTCGCGGATTTCGGCCATTCGGTTGTTTGCGTCGACAAGGACCAGGGCAAGGTCGAGCAGCTCAAGAGCGGGCAGGTTCCGATCTTCGAGCCTGGTCTCGACCAGCTGTTGCAGCGCAACATCAAGGCCGATCGGCTGACGTTCACGACCGACCTGGCTGCCGCCTGCGCGGACGCTGATGTCATCTTCATCGCTGTCGGGACGCCGACGCGACGCGGCAGCGGGCATGCCGACCTGACCTATGTCTACGCGGCCACCCACGAAATCGCCGCAGTCGCGCGCGACAATGCAGTTGTCGTGACCAAATCGACCGTTCCGGTCGGCACCGGCGACGAGGTGGAGCGGATCATCAGGCAGGCACGCCCGGAATCGCAGATCGCGGTGGCATCAAATCCCGAATTCCTGCGTGAAGGCGCCGCAATCGAGGATTTCAAGCACCCGGATCGCATCGTGGTGGGCACCGATGACGAACGCGCCCGCGAGGTTCTGGCCGAAGTCTACCGGCCACTCCACCTCAATCGCGGACCCCTGCTGTTTGTCAGCCGCCGCACCTCCGAACTGATAAAATATGCCGCGAACGCCTTTCTCGCCATGAAAATCACCTTCATCAACGAGATGGCCGACCTCTGCGAAACACTCGAGGCGGACGTGCAGGATGTGGCCAGGGGCATCGGTCTGGACAATCGGATCGGAGGCAAGTTCCTGCATGCAGGGCCAGGCTATGGCGGTTCCTGCTTCCCGAAAGACACACTCGCGCTCATGCATACGGCCAGGGAAGCCGGAAGCCCCGTCACGCTCGTCGAGGCCGTGGTTTCGGTCAATGACACGCGCAAGATCAGCATGGCGCACAAGGTGATCAACGCATGCGGCGGATCGGTCGAAGGCAAGACAATCGCGGTCCTCGGGCTCGCGTTCAAGCCGAACACCGACGACATGCGCGACGCACCGTCCCTGGCGATCATTCCCGTGCTCCAGGCAGCCGGCGCGAATGTGGTGGCGTTCGACCCCGAGAGCATGCAGCAGGCCGCAGACATGCTGCCCGGCGTGACCTTCGCCAAGGGTGCTTATGAATGCATCGAGGGCGCGCACGCGCTCGTCATCATCACGGAATGGGACATTTTCCGGGCGCTCGATCTCAAGCTGGTCAAAGAGCGGCTGGTTGATCCGGTCGTCGTGGATCTGCGCAACATCTATCGCCCCAAAGAGGTGCGGGCCCTGGGCTTCCAGTATCACAGTATCGGTCGTAGCTAATCCCGGCCCCGCCCGGCGATGTTGTCTGGGCCTCGCCCAGGCGCTGACAGGTGCGACCCGATTTCTGCAGAAAGGACTTCAATGCGTTTTGTCGTCACCGGCGCGGCTGGCTTCATTGGCTTTCATGTCGCACGCGCGCTTCTCGCTCGCGGCGAGGAGGTCGTCGGCATTGACTCCCTCAATGATTATTACGATCCCGCCCTGAAGCGCGCCCGGCTGGCCCAGCTTTCGGACGCATCCCGTTTTACCTTCGAACAGGTGGATATCGCCGATGCCGACGCGATGCGCAGCCTGTTCGCGCGCGCGCGGCCGCAACGCGTCGTGCATCTTGCAGCGCAGGCAGGCGTGCGCCACTCCCTCAACAATCCAGCTGTTTATATCCAGTCCAATATCGTCGGCTTTCTGAACATCCTGGAAGGATGCCGGCATGGCGAAGTCGAGCATCTGGTCTACGCGTCGTCCAGCTCCGTCTACGGGCTGAACACCCACCATCCCTACGGGCCAAGCGACTCTGTCGGTCATCCTGCCAGTCTTTACGGGGCAACCAAACGATCCAACGAGTTGATGGCGCATTGCTACAGCCATCTTTTCAACGTCCCGACAACAGGCTTGCGGTTCTTCACCGTCTACGGGCCCTGGGGCCGGCCCGACATGTCGCCTTATGTCTTCACCCGCAAAATTCTGAGCGGCGAGACAATCGATGTCTTCAACATGGGCAAGCATTCGCGGGATTTCACATTCATCGATGACGTGGTCGAAGGTGTCATCCGCACGACTGACCATGTTGCGACGCCGAATGCAGACTGGTCAGGAGATGCGCCAGATCCAGCGTCTTCACGGGCACCATGGCGGATCTATAACATCGGCAATGGCAATCCCGTCGGGCTGCTCGACTTCATCGCCGTCATCGAGCGCGCCTGCGGCGTCAAAGCCATCATGAAGATGATGCCCATGCAGCCGGGCGACATCGAGGCGTCCGACGCAGACATCACGGCGATGAACAGGGACATCGGTTTCCGTCCGTCGACATCCATCACCGAGGGAATTCCAAAATTCGTCGAATGGTACAAGACCTACCACTCAATCTGAAAACATCAGAAGCCATCACCACAATCTCATCGTAGCAGGTCGGCGGAACTGCGCCGAACTTGCAAAACAAAAGCAAACCGCATCAGCCCAAACAAGCCAAACGCCCGCGAGTTGCGATCAATACGCAGTCCAGCCGCCATCGGTTGCGTAGATGCCACCCGTGAAGTTGGAGGCTTGAAGCTCTTTCAGGGTTTCGAGCGCTTGGTGCTAAAGCTGCACTTGGGGTTCGCGCCGCATTTTCATGCGACCCGCTGGCACGCGCCAAGCGGCTTTCTCTGGATCGACCTCAATCGAATCCTCAATTCTCCAGGCCACGAAAAGCCAAGCGCCAGGAGCTTCAGCGCTACTTTTGAGCGCCATTGTTGGGTCCGGCGACGTTCCCAACAACCATCCCAACATTTTTGCTGGGCGCAAGTGCATGCTAGCGGATGCGAAAGGGCGCGTTTAGGCAAATGAACTTCGATTTATAACGATTTGTCAGATATTTACGGACGTTCTTGGACGTCATCATAAAATGATGTGGTGCGCCAAGCAGCGCAGCGCGAACCGTTCTGGCCTACGTCTTCCCTGCGATCAGGCAGGGCGAAGTTCAGATGCAATAGGCAAGATTTTCGGCAATATGTCGGCTGCAAGACCAACTGATCGGTCGGTTCTGCGCCCGATGAGCACAACTAAATTTCCACACAACAATACAGTGCCACGATCAAATCAATCCAGCGGAAACATTGGCCTTCGCACATTCCGGAATGGCAGCTTGCGCAGGTCCGGCGTGCAGAGCGCACCTGAATCGCAGACGATAATCTTCGCTGCAATGGGTGCGAAGGCGGCGCGGAAGTGCTGCATGGATTTGAGTGCGACAACCTTCATCGACACGGGTTCGATGCCAAAGCCGCGAAACTGCTGCAGGTCGAGAATCTGGGACGAGAGACTGACGATCAGGACCGCGATGCCTTTCACCTGAAGCACGGCGGTGGGTCCGAAGCTCTTGGCCAGCCCGCCGATCATCGGCCCGTCGCCAACATAGTGGCCGTCGCTGAGGCAGCTCAGCACACCGCTGACTTTGAGCGGCCCGCCGCCAGAGCGCGGATCGGTCTTGCCCCCGATGGCGATGGAGATCGTGCTGCCGATCGCGTGACTTTGCAGCGCCTGCACCGCTTCTGGATCAATCAGCGCGCCGAAACAGGCATTGGCAACATTGGCATCCAGCAGGGCGCGAAGGAGATTGGTGCTGTCGCCATAGCCTCCGCCGCCGGGATTGTCGGCATAGTCTGCGACCACGATCGGGCCACGCGCGGCGTCATGGGCAGCGCAAATGGCGGCGGCCTTCTCGACGCTCATGTAGTCGTTCAGCACCTCGTGGCGTCGCGCCCAGATGTCATCGGCCATGGTCTCGGCGAAGGCCTGATGAGTGGCCATATCGCCCTCGCCCGTTACCAGCACAGTCGGCCCAACCTCGGCAATGTCGGCGAGACCGAAGCCACCATTGACGCTGACGGCGAAAACGCCCGGCTCCCTCTCACAGGCACGCGCCTTGTCGATCCTAGCGATCATGGGGCCGATGTCGGTGCGGCCACCATTCACCTCTTCCAGCATGGGGCGATGTGCCCTGATGGTGCGGGGCCTGATCTCTCCTGCCATGGTTCGATGCAGGATGTCCGCCGCCTGCCGGGCACAGTCGCACATGTCGATATGGGGATAGGTCTTGTAGGACACGATGATGTTGGCCAGCGCGCACATGCGCGCGGTCACATTGGCGTGTGGGTCGAGCGTGATGGCGATGGGGAGGTCTGGGCCGACGACAGCCCGCAGACGGGCCAGCAACGCGTCTTCGCCATCCTCGTCGAAATCCGTGACCATGGCGCCGTGCAGGCCAAGCGCAATGCCATTCAGATTGGCCAGATTTGCGCGTGCCGCCGCGATAATGCCTCCGGCAATATGCTCGAAAGCTTCACGCGTGACACGGCCAGCGGGCGGCGCCGAGGTGCTGAGCGCGTGGATCACCCGCCAACCTCGTGCGCGTGCCACATCCATGAAACCGGCAATATCGGTGTTGGCCTCGCCACGGGCCTTGATCGCTTCATCGC
>JANMMX010000147.1:0-16778 GCA_031373605.1 Allobosea sp.
GCGGCCATCACTTCAGGCACTGTTTCCAGGCCCAGTGTGATGGCGTTGACGACAATCAGGGCAATGATGATGCGTTCGGTCAGCGGATGGTCGACAAAGCGGGCGAGCATGGCAAGGTCCGTGGCTGGAAATCGGGTCTGATTGCGATTGAGGCGCATCTCGAAACGCTCTGCGCTTGCAGGTCAAGGCCCGAGAGCGCTATGAGGTGGATAAGGCGGGTGTAGTTCAGTGGTAGAACGTCAGCTTCCCAAGCTGAATGTCGTCGGTTCGATCCCGATCACCCGCTCCAGTCTTTTCTGGCCCCGCCACTGCAAGCCTTTTCTCACCCGTTTGTGTAGTGCATGTGATGCCTTCCGCCCCCATGCATTTGTGGTGCGGGGATGGTCCGCGCTGCATCCGGTGAGTGATTGTGCAGGACAGCCAACCAAAAAAGCAACGTGACGTCCGCCTCGACCTGTTCCGGGGACTGGCGATGCTCATCATCATTGTTGCACATGCTCCGGGAAACCCCTGGAACAGCTGGATTCCGGCACGGTTCGGCTTCTCGTCGGCGGCCGAAATGTTTGTCTTCTGCTCAGGGATCGCGAGCGCTCTCGCCTTCGGTCGGCTGTTCGAGCGGCAGGGTTTTTTGCTGGGCTCTGCGCGTATCGTTTTTCGCATCTGGCAGCTCTATTGGGCGCAGCTCGCTGTCTTCCTCGTGGTCGTCGCGATGTCGATCTGGGCCAGCATGCATCTTGGCACGGGTGATTACATCGCCAAACTCTATCTCGACTGGTTTATCGCTGAACCCGCCACCGCGATCCCGGCCTTGCTCACGCTGCGCTACATTCCGAATTTCTTCGATATGCTGCCGCTCTACATGTTGCTGCTGGCGACCATTCCACTCGCGATGGGTCTGGCCCGCATCGACAGGCGGCTGGTTTTTGTCGTCAGCATCGGCCTGTGGCTCTGGGTTCAGTTCACCGGTGTCAACTTCTCAGCGCGGCCTGCCACGGATCAGCTCTGGTTCTTCAATCCGCTCGCCTGGCAACTGCTGTTCTTCACAGGTTTCTCATTCGGCATGGGTTGGCTCAAAGCACCGCCCTTGCGCCACAGAGTGTTGATGCCGCTCGCCATTGCTTTCATTGTCATCAGTGTGCCTTTGAACTTCTGGGGCATTCTCGGCGCTGTCCCAGACCTTCAGGCGCTGCACGATGTCCTGCTGCCAAATCCGGCGCCAACGGATCTGCATGTATTGCGCTATGTGCACTTCCTGGCAGTGGCCTATCTGGCGCTCTGCCTGATCGAGCCTGTGCGCGCTGCATTGCCACAGATGCGTGCGCTCTCGCCTGTCATTCGCATCGGACAGCAGACGCTTGCGGTTTTCCTGTGCTCTGTGCCGCTGTCCTGGGGCCTGGGAATGGCCATGGATGTGCTTGGGCATGGTGCCTTGACCGTTGCTGCGCTCAATCTCCTGGGGTTGGCGGCAGCCGTTGCGATTGCCACTGTTGCAGCGTGGTTCAAGTCGGCGCCCTGGCAGGCGAGGCGAGCTGCGCCGCTTGTCGCAGAGGCCGCGCAGCCAGCCGTTGCGCACAGGTCCCAGCGGACGGAGCACGACACAGCAACGCCCGCGAGCTTTCCGGTTTGAGCCTGAACGCCAGATCAACTATCCTGCCGAAATGGAACAGCACGCCAACCCGTCATCGGCACCCGATGCCCAGCTTGGGCCATGGGCCAGAGCCCTGTTGCTGGCTTCGCCCGCCTGCCTGCTTCTGGCAGGGGGAATGCTGTGGTGGCGCGATGGGGATCGGCTGTTCACTGATGGGCTGATATCGGCCATTGCGCGCTGCTTCTGAAGCCTTGCCAAACCTGAAGGACGAAGTGTCTTGCGCCGCCTGTTTTTTCCGTTGCTTGTCTTCGCGCTTGGCGCCGCCGCCGTGGCAATCACGGCAATCCTGACTTTCGGGCCTGGCGCACGCACGGGCGAGCAGGCGACATCGGCAGTGGGTGGGCCATTCACGCTCACGGACATGAACGGTAAACCCTTCAGCAACACGGGTCTTGCAGGGGTGCCCTTTGTCGTCTTCTTTGGCTTTACCCATTGTCCCGATATTTGCCCGACAAAACTGTTTGAAATGTCGGAGGTGCTGCGGGAGGCAGGCGCGCGCGGCACAAAGCTGCGGGCCCTGTTCATCAGCGTCGATCCCGAGCGCGACACGCCCGAGATTCTCAAGAGCTATCTCGGCAGCTTCGACCCGCGGATCATCGGGCTGACAGGCAGCAGCGCCGACATTGCAGCGATCACGAAGGCATACCGTGCTTACGCCAAGAAGGTGCCGCTGAAAGATGGCGACTATACCATGGACCACACTGCGCTGGTCTATCTGATGGACAAGAAGGGACTGTTCATCGGCGCGCTCAATCTGGAGCGCCCCCCTCTGCAGGCCGCGCAGGAGTGGCTGAAGCATCTATGAGTTGATCCCGCCTGCGCGAGGTGCGGGCCAGCCCATGCTGCGTCTTGTTCCAGTGGAACGGAGCGAAGACGCAATCGAAAAGGGCGCGCCAGGCTGCCAGCGAAACCAGCCCGTAATAGAGTGGCAAAAGCGGAAGTGCCGAAAGCAGATCGAAAGATCGCCGCCGAATGGCTCCCAATGCGGGCGGCAACAGCATCGCGATCATCCCGAGACTGAAGACCACGACCGAAAGGCCGGACAATGCCTGCCCCTCGATCGAGGTCAGATCAGGCGACACCAGCCCCAGGCCCCACATCAGCATCGCGGCCAGAAAGAACGGATAGCCCAAGGCACTGACAACGGTGCCGAGGGACAGAATGATAAGCACCATCGTCGCGCCCGCACCGGCCTCGCGAAGCAGCGCGAAGGGTCTGTCCGTATGGGTTGCAATGGTTTGCATGAAGCCCTTCATCCAGCGCGTTCTTTGCCGGAACCAGAGGCCGGCACGGGCAGGCGCCTCTTCAAATGTTGCTGAGTCGAGATCGGCAATCCGGTAGCCCGCGCGCACGAGACGGATGCCGAGATCAGCATCTTCGGTGACATTCCACGCATCCCAGCCGCCAACGGCACGCACAGCCGACATCCGGAAGTGGTTGGATGTGCCGCCGAGCAGGATTGGCAAACCCCGGCTGAGCAAGCCGGGATTGATGATATCGAACAGGCCCGCATATTCCAGCGCGAAACAGCGTGCCAACGGCACTAGGTAGCAAACGCACCAAGCAAGCATGGCGATGCCAATGCGCAGTCACGTGCTTGCAGCGATAGCAAGCACGTGGTCTAGTGCTTGCAGCAAGCATGGGGTGATTCGATGGATGGCATATCAAGGCAAGCCAAAGGCGGAAACGCTCGGGCGCAATCTCTTTCAACTGTGGAACGGAGAGAAATTGCAGTTCAAGCAGCTAAGGCGCGCTGGTCAAAGATCGCAGACCCAAACAGGCTTCCTACGGCAACCCACCAAGCCCCTCTCCGAATTGGAGTCGTTTCAGTTGATGCTTATCGACTTGATGATGGTCGAAGGATGCTTTCAAAGTCTGCCATGGCGGCGGCTCTCGGCCTGAAGTCCCAAGGCGGCAATGCTTTCATCAGATCGCTTACGCACACATCTGTTTGGCCGCGCCTAAGTGACCTGCAGCAAACAATCGAAAACCCTACACATTTTAAAAGATCGCCTGACGATTCGGGCATCAAGAATCAAATTATTGATGGGTATGAAGGTAGCGTATTAATAGATATATGCCAAGTATTGATAGATGCAGGCAGGGATGGTGCCCTAAGTAAATCGCAAGAATTTCTAGCATTAAATGCAGAAATCATCGTTCGATCTGCGGCCAAACTTGGAATTACAGGTCTTATTGATGAGGCTGTTGGATTTAAAGATAAGAAGATAAACGAATATAGGGATATTTTTAATCAGTTCATAAGAAACGAATGGGCGCAATATCATGCAGAGTTCCCAGCACAATTCGCTGATATGCTTTATAACCTTTATGGTATGAGGCGGTTTGACCACACCTCTAACAGGCACCCTCGATTTTTTGCAAAATTTACCCGTAAGTTTATTTATCATCCTCTTGCTAACAGTCGCGGGAAGATACTCGAATTGTTAGATGAAAAAAATCCCGTCGTGTACGCAAATGGGGGGCGGAGGCACAAATTGTTTCAATTTTTATCTGAAGAAGTTGGAGCCCCTGCGTTAAGGGCGCACCTTTGGCAGGTTATCGGCATCGGCAATGCGTCAACGAGTATCCGCCAATTTGAAAAGGCCTTCTACCGTGCCTTTCCAGAAGCCATCCCGCTCGGCCACCAACACGAAATCTCGTTCGATGCTGACGAAATGGGATAAAGGGACCAGCTCTAAATCAAAGAGCCGGTCCCTCTGGGGGGGCGGTGGCCGGTGCCAAGGAACGATTTGCAGCGTCTCCCCCTGGGGTTCGACTCCCCCCGCCTCCACTTCAATCTTAACCTCACTTCCTTTCGAAAGCGATGCCAAATGGTCCACCGTCCTTGGAAAGAAACTCGATACCTTGAACGGTTAGGGCAGCTTCAACTGCCTTTAGTGTCGCCTGTATTGGCGTACGACGACCCTTCTCAAAGTCTCTTACGGTTGACAGCGAAACGCCAGCGACGCGCGCAAGCTCGTCTTGCGAAAGATCGAGCCAACCACGGGCAGCACGGCATTGTTCCGGTGTCATCCCTTACACCTAAGGCGGGAGACTATTTTCGTCAACCCCAACGATTAGCGTTGACATCGCTCATTTCAACTAATATCACTGACATCAACGAAAAACGTTGGTTTCAAAATGTCTCAGCACTTCCTCACGTCATCCGCCGCCCGCTCGCTGTCACTGGCGAAGGTCGCTCGCATGTCGGAACAGGAAGCCCACGACGCCTTCCGCATGATCCGTTGGTGCGACACGGGCGGGGAAGCCGTTTGCCCGCGTTGTGGCTGCAATGCCACCTACAGCTACACCACCCGCAAGCTCTATAAGTGCAAGGCCTGCGGTCATCAGTTCAGCGTCACCTCGGGCACGATCTTTGCCAGCCGCAAGCTGCCCATGCGCGACTACCTCTTGGCCATCGCGATCTTCGTGAACGGTGCCAAGGGCCACAGCGCCTTGCAGCTTTCGCGTGACCTGGGCGTGCAATACAAGACGGCCTTCGTCATGTCGCACAAGCTTCGCGAGGCCATGACTGCCGAAGTGAACCAGACGCAACCCGCTGGCGTGGTCGAAGTTGATGGCGCTTACTTCGGCGGCCATGTGAAGCCCGCCAACTACAAGGAAAATCGCCGCGACCGTCGCCTTGCCGTCAACCAGAACGGCAAGCGCCGCGTGGTCGTGGTGATGCGCGAGCGCGGTGGTCGCACCCTGCCTTTCGTGGTCAAAACGGAAGCCGCTGGCGTGTCAGTCATCGCCCGCATGGTGAAGGCTGGATCTGAAATTCATGCCGACGAAGCCACGCATTGGGACCGCTTGCACGCCAAGTTCCTGACAAAGCGCATCAACCATCAGGAAAGCTATTCAGACGGCAACGCATGCACCAACATGGCTGAGAGCTTCTTTTCTCGCCTTCGCCGCGCTGAGATTGGCATTCATCACCACATCAGCGGTGCTTACCTGCACGCTTATGCTGGGGAGATGGCTTGGCGGGAGGATAACCGCCGCGTCTCGAATGGCGAGCAATATCTGATGGTGGTTGGGGCCGCACTGACGCATCCTGTTAGCCGCCAGTGGAAGGGCTATTGGCAGCGATCTGCAAGTTAAGCGGCTTTGCTACCAGCGAAAATTTCACCAAGCCTCAGTGCGGCCTCCAACGAAGCCGCCTTCGCGAGTACGCTGACCCCGCCAAAGTACGGGCGGTTATCCATTTCGTATATGAAATATCCACCCTCACCCAAGTGCTGGGCATCAGCCGCTTCAATTGACAATCGGGATAGAGTTGAAACGCATATTGACCTATAATCATCGATGCGACTCATAACGCAAAGGTCTTCATCCATGGCGGTTTCTCCCATAAAAGAGCGCGCGGAGCCGCGAATGTCTGCAAACCAATTGGCTCAATTCATGGTCGCGTCCGACACAGGAAGGCTGGGCATAATACGCAAGGCACGGCAGATCGGAAGCGCGGGGGCCATACGGTACTCTGACCTTCGTCGGGCTGTTCGAGCTCACCTGACACATCCTTACAGGAGCAATGAAGCGCTTGACGCCGCAGCGTCAATGTTTCAGCAAAAATCAAACGACAACAGCCACTCCGACTACGGTCGGGATGACGCTCTCAAGTCAATAGAGGCACTTGAGTCATTTCGCCGCATGTCAAACAAGTTGAACGCCATTGATTTCGCACCCACGGCTGATGGGGCGAAAACTATCATGATTGCTGGAGTTGAAGTTTCCGTTAACCTAGATGCCTTGGTTAATGGCACCGGGGGGCGGATTGGCGGAACACTGCTGCGCTTCAGCCAGTCAGATGGCGAAACCGATGAAGCAACGCGCAAAAGACAGGAGGTTGGCAGATACGCAGCAACTCTTGTTTTTGTCTTTGTTGGACAGGTTTACGGGGATAAAAATACAGCCGACCGCTCGCTATGCAGCTCTATAGACGTTCAATTTAATGATGTTATTTACGCGCCAACAAATACAAGCGTGAGGGTCAAAAACATAGAGAGTGCATGTCGGTTTATCTCGGCTGCGTGGAGTGGAGCTTAACCTAGCGCCCACAACGCCGTTTCTCGCTCGCCTACTTTCACGATCTGCCCGCGCACCTTCCACAGATACAACAGGTTCGCGCGCACTCTGTTCCGCATGCTGCGTTTTGCCGCTTCTCCGTAGCTGAGACGGGCGCATATGGATTCCGTGATTTCCAGCGTCGTCATGGGCCGCGCACCTTCTCGCATCGCGTCCATGACCATGCAGTTGAGTTTGCCTTGGCCAAACAGCTTGACGCGACGTGTGCGTTTGCTCGGGATGGCCTTGGGGTCACGGTCCGGGTCTAGGATAGCCAGAGATGCGTCCAAATGAACCAGAGATGATCGCAGGGAGCGCACGCGGCTTTCAAGCTGAATGATCTCGCCAAACGTTTCGGCCCGCCTCTCACGCAGCGCCGCAAGAGCATACTGGTTTCTAAGTTGGTTCATGCCGCAATCCTAGTGGATTCAGCGGCTTAGCTCTATGCTCTGCTTGGTGCGTTTGCTACCTAATGCCGCGTGCCAAACGGCTGTCACCGCCATTGTCGACCACAAGGCGTGCTTGCAGGCAGCCCAGCTCGGCTGGCCCTGCTGCGAAAGCGCATGCCGCATCTCGCAATTGTTGCGGATCGGGGATGTCCTCGGCGTCATAGATCGTGACAAGCTGGCCCGTTGCCTCAACCAGCGCCGCATTGAGTGCGCGCGGCTTGGTGCGCGGCTGGCCGGGCGGCATGACCATCACCCTGATATGGGCCGGAAAAGGTGTCGCCGCGATGGCCTGCCGGGTTTCCTCGTCGTCGCATTCGATGACGATCATGATGTCGAGCTTTGCACGCGGATAGTCGAGCGCATCGAGTGCTGCCAGCAATTGGGCCAGCACGCTTGCTTCGCGATAGAGCGGCACAATCACCGAGTACACCGGCAATTCATGGTCGGGCAGGCGCCTTGCCTCATGCCCGTCATTCCGGAATCTTTGGCCAGCCGGCAACATGGCGAGGCATCGCAGCCACACCATGGCCAGGAAGACAGGCCATGCCCCAAGGGCGATGGCAGTCAGCACGGCAAAAGGCGCCATGGTGATCGAGAACGACAATGCCGGAACCAGCAGGGCAAGAAGGCTGATCTGGCCCAGCGAAAGCCCGGTGCGCGCACTGCGTCGATCCTTCCCGTCCGGATGGATACCGGCAGCCTGTTTTGCGATGTGCAGCACATGGGATTTGCGAACGCTTGCCGCCAGTCGCGATGGCGTCATCACCACCAGGTCCTTGCGCCCCTTCAGGTCCTGCAGCAGGAGGCGCTGCAAAAGTGCACCTTTCGGCGCCAGGGCGAAACAAAGGGGTGAGCCTGCCGTTCGCCGCAACGGGCAAAGCCCTGTCTGCACCGCGTATTGTGGCTGCACCAGGCTTGCTGTTGCCAGGATGCGGTCCTCGAAGGGGAGTCCGAGCTGTCGGGCAAGCTGCGCGTAGAATGTGGCTTCGTCAACCAGCCCTTCTGACAGGATGTAGTGCACGACGTCGATGCCGAGCCGGTCTGCATTCCAGACAGCCTCCCGCAATTGCGACACTGGCAGGCCTGCCCGGCGCAGCAGACCAAGCATGTCGGCACGCGGGTCCGGCTGCGCCTGAACGGGCGCAGCCGGCGCAACGTCCTGAATGGTCATGGCGCGCGTCAGGCAGCGTTGGCGCTGGCCAGAACGATGGACGGGTGCAGAACGCTTTGCATGAACCCGCCCGCCTTGCGCAGCGATGCCAATGTGCGTTGATCGAGATCCCAGACACCGGCGAAAACAGGCAGCTTGCCGAGCGTCAGTGATTTACCGACGATCGCTGTGCGCATGCCCGCGCGACGGTAGATATGGCGCATCAGCGGCTCGAAGACGCCGGTCGCCTGAGCGATGCCGGACTGCATTCCCAGTTCGCAGACGCCCGCCATCAATTCCAGCGTCGGGGCCTTCAGTCCGCTGGGTGTCTGCTCGGAATGCGCCAGATCGTTGGTGCAGAGCCGGGTAACTTCCCAGATGAGCGGGCTTGCAAAAATCGCATCCGGCTCGAAGTGAGAACCGAAGACGTGGCTCATCATGTGAGGGCTCGAGGTCGGCAGCAGCCGTGCGCAGCCCAGAAGTGTATTTTGGTCCTGTGAGATACTCAGGACGTAGATGGCTTCGTCATTGTCGAAATCGTCGGTCTCCCAGCCATCCTTCACATGCACGTCCCAGCCGAGGCGCTGGCTGAACACTTGCGCCCGCAAACGGAACATCTGGTCAAACAGGTGAGGAATTGAGCGACGGTCGGAGTTCAAGGCTGTGATGATCATGGCAGGGCTCCATTGCTTGTCGGTGCAAGGAGTCTCGCTTTGTCAGCCTTTCCCAGGCAACTTCTCCAAGTGGAGAGGATGCAATTTCAAAAACAAGCTTTGGATCAACGTTGTCAGGAGACCATCGGACAGCGCATGCGTGTGACTGAATGCAAGCCAGCCGCGCCTTGTGCCCTTCAGTTCACCAATAGGCGCAGCCGATCAGGGGCAATCCAAAGGCCAACCTCCGTTTCGGTCTCAACCAAGGCATCGCCGCTTTCGAAGGGCGTCTCGACGATAATCTCGTGCGCTCCAACAGACACGCTGTAGCGGACCACTGCCCCGAGGAACTCACGGTGGACGACGCGTCCCGCCGGGCCGTTATTGACGGCTCCGTTGACCTGAAATCTGCAATGCTGCGGCCTGAACACAAGCTTTGCACCGGATCCCGGCTTGACGCCACTTGGCAATGGAAATTGGATGTTCTCGCCCAGGCGAAAGACATGCTCGCTGCCGGAAGACACAATCTCGCCCTCGACAATGTTAGCCGCACCCAGAAAGCCGGCAACAAACAGATTTGTCGGCTTCTCGTAAAGCTCCATGGGCGTGCCGACCTGCTGGATGATGCCGTCATTCATCACCGCCACGCGGTCGCATATGGTGTTGGCCTCTTCCTGATCGTGGGTCACGAAAATGGTAGTGAGACCCAGCCGCTGTTGCAGGTCGCGCAGCTCGCGCCGGACCTGCACGCGCATCCTGGCGTCGAGGTTGGAGAGCGGCTCGTCGAGCAGCAGCACCTTGGGCTCGATCACCACGGTGCGGGCGACCGCGACGCGCTGCTGCTGGCCGCCGGAGAGCTGCGAGGGACGCCGGTCGGCCAGATGGCCAAGGCTGACCAGATCGAGAGCTGCCGTCACGCGCCGGTCGATCTCGGCCTTCGGCAGCTTGCGTTCTTCCAGCCCGAAGGCGACGTTCTTCGCCACGCTCATGTGCGGCCACAGCGCATAGGACTGGAACACCATGCCAACATCGCGCTTCCAGGGCGGCAGCGTGGAAATATCCTCGCCACCGATCTTTACCCGGCCGGACTGGGCGATGTTGAAGCCCGCGATCAGGCGCAGCAAGGTGGTCTTGCCGCAGCCGGAGGGGCCAAGGAAGGCAAAAAACTCGCCGGGGTGCACTTCGAGATTGATGCTCTTGAGCACATGCGTCGCGCCATAAGAGAGGTTCACATCCTCGACGAGGACGCCGGAGGCCTTGGCCCGTGTTGCAGCTTCGATAGACATGGTCGCTGAGCCTCAGGGCTTGACGCCGCCAGACCGTTCCCGGTCCAGCAGCCAGTGGGAAAGATAGGTGCACAGGCCGACGATCACGACCGCGATCATGCCGAGCGCCGCGCCCGGTCCGCGCCCGGCAGGAGACTGCATGTAGACATACAGCCCATAGGCCAGCGGCGCGTCCGAGGTATTCTGCACCAGCATCATCGTGGCTGACAGCTCGACGGATGCGGTCGCAAAGGCCGTGACGAAACCCGCCAGCATCCCGCCTGCCATCAGCGGCAGCAGGATCTTGCGGATGGTGCGGGCCTTGGTTGCGCCGAGGTTTTCTGCGGCCTCCTCCAGCTGCGGCGAGACCTGCTGCAGGCCAGCGGTGCAGGCGCGCAGCGCATAGGGCAGACGCCTGACCGCGAGCGCAATCACGATCATGAACCAGAAGGTGGCAAGCGATTGGCCCGATGGCAGCGTGACGCCATAATAGGTGCGCAGATAGCCGATGCCGATGACGACGCCTGGCATGGCCAGCGCGCCCATCGCGAGGTAATCCAGCAGCATCCTTCCAGGAATGCGCGTGCGCTGTACCAGCCAGGCAATGGCCGAGCCGATGATGACCGAGATCACGCCTGCCAGCGTCGCATAGAGAAGCGTGTTCCAGATGAATTGCGGGCTTTCGGCAAAGACCTTGCCGTAATGCGCCATGGTGTAGCCATCCGGCACGGGCGAGAATGACCAGACAGTAGCCAGCGACAGCAGGATCAGCCCGACATGGGGCGCCAGCGTCAGCGCCAGGATGAGGAAGACCACGCCATAGGCGATGATCTTGTCAGCCCCCTTCATCTCGCGCTTGGCCAGTCCGCCGCCGCCGCGCTGCACCGTGGCATAATCGCGTCCTCGGGTCGCCATGGTGGCGATCCACATCGCGATCATCGAGACGACAATCAAGACCACCGAAATGACATAGCCCATCGGGTCGGCCAGCCCGATCGATGTGATGCGCAGATAGGCCTGCGGGGCCAGCATGTCCTTGACGTTGAGCAGCAGTGGTGTTGCCAGATCATCGAACACCTTGATGAAGACGAGGCTGGCGCCAGCCACATAGCCTGGCATGGCCAGCGGGAAAACGATCTTGCTGAAGAGCCTGAATCCGGAGGAGCCGAGGTTCTGCGCACTCTCCTCCATCGCCCTGTCGATGTTGGCCAGCGAGGCCGAGACATTCAGCAGGATGAAAGGAAAATAATGGATCGCCTGCAGCAGGATGACGCCGTTCAGCCCCTCCATGAAGGGGATGTTGATGTCGAACCCGTCGCCTAGCAGCAGGTTCACCGAGCCGTTGCGCCCGAACAGCAGCTGCATGGCAACAGCCCCGGCAAACGGCGGCATGATGAGGGGGATGACGCCCAGTGTCTGGATCAGCACTGCGCCGCGAAACTGGAAGCGCGAGGTGATGTAGGCCAGTGGCAGCGCAAACACCGTGCCCCATGCCACCGCCATCGCCGATACATAGACCGAGTTCCAGAACGAGCGCATGAACAGGTCATTGCGGACGAAATCCGCGAAATTGACCAGCGTGAACCCGCCAGATTGCGGATCGACAAAAGCGACGATGACAACCGTCACCACCGGAATGACGAGGAACAGCAGCAGAAACAGCGCCACGCTACCGGCCACGAGATATTGGCCCAGCGGAACGGATTGCCGTCGGGTGGTGATGACGATCTGGCCGGGAATCGCGGTCATGTCATGTCATCCCGGTTTCGTGTTCAGGGCACGAGCTTGGCGGCGTCAGCCACCTTGGTCGCGGCAGCGGCATATTTCTCCTTGGCGAAGCTGGACCATTGCTGCTCAAGCTCGGCTTGGCGGGGCGCCTTGGCCTGTGGCGTCGAGCCCTGAAAGGAGGCGCGAACCTCGTCAGATGCGGCCTGCGCGGCCGTCACTGGCATGGTCGAGATCAGCGCGCGCGCCTCCGCCAGAAGCACGCGCGCAGCAGGGTTGTCGCGTTTCGCCAGCCGCGTTTCGACCTCGTGCATGGCCTTGGTGACAGCCTTCAGCGGTTCAAGGTTGAAGGTGATGAGCTGGTCGAACAGCACATCCACTGCTGCATAGCGCCGCTCCGAGATGCTGACATCGAACTGGAAGCCCGGCAGACCGATGGCACCCTTGAACGGGTTTGGATAACCTTCGGGCGCCTTTGCATAGATCGCCGGATTGACCGGAAGGCGGCTGATGGCCGGCATCAGCAACAGCTCCTGCCCCGCATCCGAGAGGATGAAATCGACAAAGGCACGTGCGCCTGCCGGGTTGGGTGCGTTCGCGATGATGCCGACATTGGCCGGAACAATCGTCGATACGCTCGGATAGACGAACTTCACCGGAAAGTTGGCGGCGCGCGCCGAAAAAGCAAAGAAATCGATGACGACGCCAAGGCCAACCTGGCCAGAATTGACCGCGTCCGGCACACCAAAGGAGCGGTCGGTAACGGAGCGCATGTTGCCGGACATCGCCTTCAGCGTCGCCCAGCCCTTCTCCCAGCCTTCGCCCTGCAGGATGGTTTCGACTGTCAGATGTGTTGTGCCCGAGCGCGACGGCGTCGTGATCATGACGTGGTCATGGTAGACGGCCTTGCCGAGATCGGCCCATTCCTTCGGGTCTGGCAGACGGTTGGCGCGGGTGTAGCGCTCATTCCACATGATGCCATAACCGGAGGCGGCACAGCCGAAGAACATGCCGTCAGGGTCATTGATGTTGTAGGGGCCAAGCTTGGCCGGGATGCCTGGCGCGACCGGCTTGTGTGCTTGCAGCAGGCTGCTGCGCTTCAGCACCTCGAAGGCATCGGGGGCCGACGCCCAGAACAGGTCGACCTGGTTGTTCGCCTTCGTCTCCTGCACAAAGCGCACGCCGGCATTGGTGTTTCGGTTCTGCACTTCCAGCGTGGTTCCCGGAAAGGCGGCTTCAAAGGCTTTCTTGTAGGGATCAGTCACATCTTTCGAAAAGGACGTGACGACAGTCACCTTGCCGGATGGCACTTGCGCGAATGCTGCGCTGCCAGCGGTTGCAACGGACAAGGCGGCCACAGCGGCCAGAACAAGTCGACGATCGATCATGGTGTCTCTCCCTCAGTTCTTTTCTTGCAGGTTTTGCCTTGGTCCGCTCTTTTTCAGAAAGCGCTGCGCTTTTGACAAGCCTGCCCGCCCGTCGAAAGACGACAATGGTCAGGGCACATGGCAGGTTGGGGGTCATCATGCCGCGGGCGTTGTCAGGCGCGAGCCACGCAGCTCGCCTGCGGCTTCGAGAATGGGATGGGCGACCGCGACGAGATGCGCATTGATGCGCTTGAGGTCACGCAGGATGTCGAGATGCAGCGCGCTGGTCTCGATGGAGGCAACCGCACCTTCCCGCAGCCGCGCCAGATGGCTCTCCAGCGCCACACGTTCAGCGGCGCGGATATGGTCCTTTTCGCGCATCAGCTCGCGCGCGATTTCCGGGTCATTGGTCATTAACACGGTGATGGCGAGCTTGAGCTGTTTGACCACGCGGGCATGGAAATCATTCAGCTCGCGCCAGCCCTCTGGCGAGAACGAGACGCCGTTGCGCTGGCGCTTGGCAGCCAGCTCCAGCAGGCTCTTGTCGATGATGTCGCCGACATGTTCGAGATTGGTGGTGAACAAGATCAGGTCGAAAGCCCGCCTGGCATCCGCTTCAGGCAGCGGCTGGCGCGTGAGACGGGTCAGGTAAAGCTTGATGGCATCTTGAAAATCATCGACCTCGTCGTCGAGCTTGCGGATTTCTGACAGCCTGACACCGTCGGATTCGCTGAAGGTCAGCATGGTTTCGCCGAGCATCGTCTCGACGCGTTCAGCCAGCCGCAGCACCTCGCGCGAGGCGGCGCCCAGCGCCAGCTGCGGAGTGGTCAAAAGTCCATCATCGAGGTGGCGAATGGTGGTCTTGACCCGGCCACCATCGGCGATGACCACGTTCTTCGTCAGCCATGAGGCTGACAACCCGACAAAGGGCAGGAATAGCAAAACAAGCATCGCATTGAACCCGACATGCGCCAGCGCCAGAAGTTGTGCGTTCAGCCAGCCAAGAGCCGCCAGAAGCGGTTGCCAGAACGGCATGCTTGCCAGCGCCAGCACAACGCCGAAGAGACGGAAAGCAATGTTGCCCAGAGCAATCCGGCGCGCGGCAGCTGACTCGTTCCAGACAAGCACAAGAGCGACAAGCCCGGAGCCAAGATTGGCGCCCAGGATCAACGTGAGCCCGAGTTGCAAGGCCACCACACCAGAGGCCGAGAGCGCCAGCAACAGCAACACGAAGGCCACGCTGGAATGCATGAGCCAGGTCAGCCCAGCGGCGATCAGCATCGCCATGATTGGCTCGTCATTGAGACGCGAGAGCACAAAAGCCAGCGCGCCGCCGCCGCGCCAGTCCACTGTTGCAGCCACAATCATGCCCAGCGACAGGATGACGAGGCTGAGGCCGATACCGATCCGTCCAAGCTGGCGCACTTTGGCTGAACCCGAGAGCATGAAGGCCGCGACGCTGACGACAAGCATCACCGGCACCAGCGCCTTGAGATCGAAAGACAGCACCTGCACCACCAGGCTTGAGCCCAGATCGGCGCCCAGCACGACGGCCAGCGCTGGGGCGAGCGCCACGAATCCCCGGCTGGCCAGCGATGTCAGCAGCAGCACTGTGGCCGTCGCGCTCTGCAATGCCAGCGCGATCACAAACCCCAGTCCGGCGGCGCGCAGCCGATTGGCCGTAGCATGGGCCAGCACCGCGCGCATGTCGTCGCCAAACGCCCGCACCACCCCGGTCTTGACCAGCCGGGTCGACCAGAGCAGCAGCGCCACGGCGCCCAGAAGCGCGAACAAACCCGTCGGATACATCAAGATATGATTAGCCAGCGAAGTTAAACTGTCAACGATCCGTATCATCATTTAAGGTGGAAGTCGGCTTCTCGGTATGAAATGGGCATACTTGAATTGCGTTGGTTGCATGTCTTTAGAAGCACATGTTAGCTGTCATGAAATTGTCATGAAAGACAGCCGCCCATCAGAATGGCGGCGTCAGGGAGGTTTGACCGTGATGACCCGCAGTGCCTGCCGGGATGGGCGCGCATTCGCGTGCCAGGGCCCTGATTTCATCGCAGCGCGCGAGTTGGTCAGGCGCCGGTTTTGCCTCCAGCGCACGTATACCTGTTCTCAATTTCCGGCATTCGCCACAGTTTCACGCAAGGAGAGCCTCTGATGAAGATGACCAGAATGTTTGCCGGCTTGAGCCTGATGGCCTTGGCATGGGCTGCGCCCGCGCAAGCGCAAGGCCAGCTCAATCTCTATTGCTCAGTGCAAGTGGAATGGTGCACCGGGATCGCCAACAGCTTCCAGCGTGATACGGGCATCACTGTCAACATGACGCAGAAGGGTTCCGGCGAGACACTCGCCCAGCTCCGCGCTGAAAAAGACAATCCACGCGGTGACGTCTGGTTTGGTGGCACTGGTGACCCGCACCTGATCGTCGCCGAAGAAGGACTCTCGGTCGAATACAAATCCCCCAGCCATGGTGATCTGCACCCTTGGGCCATCCGCCAGTATGACGCCGCAAAAGGCCGTTCGGTTGGTGTCTATTCGGGTGCAGTTGGGTTCGGCTTCAACACCGAGTTGCTGGCCAGGAAGAGCATCCCGGCCCCCGCATGCTGGGCTGACCTGACCAAGGCCGCCTTCAAGGGTGAAATCCAGATGGCGAACCCGAACTCCTCAGGCACAGCCTATGTCGTCATCGCCACGCTGGTGCAGCTGATGGGCGAAGACAAAGCTTTCACCTACCTGAAGGAGTTGCATCCCAACATCAATGCCTACGCCCGCTCCGGTACCGGCCCGATCAAGGCGGTTGCGCGCGGCGAGACGGCTGTTTCGCTGTCATTCGTGCATGATGCGGTGACCGAGAAGAATGCCGGCTTCCCCGTGGCCTACAACACGCCCTGCGAAGGAACCGGCTACGAGATCGGCTCCATGTCGATCATCAAGGGCTCGCGCAACATCGTCAATGCCCGCAAGTTCTACGACTGGGCGTTGACGCCGGCCGCGCAGCGCATCGGCTTCGAGATTGGCAAGCAGCTGCAGATGTCATCCAACAAGGGAGCGCCTTTGCCACCCGGCGCGCCGGACCTCTCGAAGATGAAGCTCGTGGAGTACGACTTCGTCAAATATGGTGCTGCTGCCGAACGCCGCCGCCTGCTTTCCAAGTGGGACGCGGAAATCGGTTCGCTGCCGCGCTGAACGTTGTCGCCAGCAAGCCGAAGCGATCCAGACTTGTGCCAAGCGCTGGATGTCTTCGCTGCGCGCGCCATGACGATGCGACAGAAACACAACGGGAGAAGACCATGAAGCGCCGAAACCTGCTCACTGCGATTGCCGCCGTCATTGCATCATGGGTTGTGTCACCCGCGATGGCGCAGGGCCAGCTCAACATGATCTGCGCACCGCAGATTGAGTGGTGCCAGGGCCTCGCCAATGCCTTTGGCCGAGAAAC
>JANMMX010000187.1:0-2219 GCA_031373605.1 Allobosea sp.
AGCCAGGCAATCTGGCTGAAATCGCGTTTGGCTGCGCCGGAATACCAGCTGAGCTGCGAGCCGAGCCAGTCCGCACTGACATTCTGAGACCAGTCGACAATCGCCTCATCCAGTGCGTGGCGCGCTTCGAGGAACTCATCCCAGTCCTGGTGCGCCATGGCGGATTCGTCGATGCCCACAGCTGGTTTGGGCAGCCCGGCAAAACGGTGCATCCACATGCCATCGCCCCAGATCAGATGGCTGAACGTGCCTTGAATCGAGCCGAAGAAGGCACCACGGCTCTCGCGCCGCGCGGCATCGGACAAGGTGTTGGCAGCTCCCAACAGGTTCTGGTTCTGCCAGCGGTTGTAGCGGGCCATGACGGCGACGTGTTCAGGAGAAATCATGGTGGGCCTCAGATCACATTGGTTTCCAGCAGCGGGCGCTTCTCGACAATGCGGGCATGGCCAAGATCGGCAAGATCGAGCGTGACATAGCGGCCATGCGCGAGCAATTCGGCCAGTGCGCGCCCCACCGCTGGCGCCTGCTGGAGGCCATGGCCGGAAAAGCCGTTGGCGAGATAGAGGTTGTCGAGACCCACAGCGCGGCCAACGATCGCGTTGGCATCGAACAGGTTCATGTCATAGGGCCCGGCCCAGGCGCGGCCCGGGCGAATGCTCTCGAAAGCCGGAACGCGGTGGGCGAGCGCGGGCCAGACCATATCCTCGAAGAATGACCAGTCCACATCGCCGACATCCGGCGCGGTCTCGTCCCAAGCGGGATCATCGCTCGCGGGAGGTGACGCCCCGCAGATGAACATCTGGCCATCCTGCGTGCGGTGACCCTCCGGGCGGCAATAGGCGCCGCTGGTGTCGATCAGCAACGGGCAGTTTGCAATGTCAGCCTTGCAGGTGAAGGTGAAGACGTAGCGCTTCTTCGCTCTTACCGGGATATCAATACCCGCCGTTGCCGCCATCCTTGCACCATGACTGCCTGCCGCGTTAACAGCGGCCCCACAAGCGATGCGCTGGCCATCGGTCAGCCGCACGGCAACAATCCTGCTGCCCTCGCGCTCGTAAGCAGCGACTTCGCCCGCGATATAGGTCACGTCGAGGCTGCGCGCCTTCTTGCGAAAAGCCTGAAGCAGCGCCCAGCCATCAAACCAGCCCTCGCCGGTTACGCCAAACGTGCCGCAGGCAAGATCATCGGTGTTCAGCCAGCCGAAGCGCTGGCGCAGGGCGGCAGCATCGAGCAGGTCGATGTCAGCGCCCTCCGTTGCCTGAAGCTTCTGGTTGGCCGCCAGCGTGCGCGCACCGGCCTCGCTCGCAACATACAGATACCCACCCTCGTGCAGATCAATGGTGGGCTTTTCGCCATCAACCGCGAGCAATGTGCCGATCTGGCGCAGGAAGGCGATGCCGTGCAGCGAGATCCGGATGTTCACCGCGCTTGAGAATTGCTGGCGGATCGAGGCGGCTGAAAGCGCCGAGGCCGAGAGCTGATAGGTCGGGTCCTTCTCGACCACGATGATGCGACCCTTGAAGGCGGGATCAAGCGCCAGATGGCAGGCGACAGAAGAGCCGACGGCCGCCCCGCCAACAATCACGACATCTGCTGACTGCACGGCCCTGTTCCCTCACCTGTTCCGATGCATTCCATCAGCACTTGTCGATTGTCACAGCTCCGCCGAAGCGCAACAAGAGGGGCTGATGGCTGACACCGCATGGTCGCGATGTCCGGTGGTTAGGCTCGACGGAAATACAGAGGGGAATGCTGATGTCAAACGTGGCGCAGGAAATGCTGGCCGTGCTGGAGCGGCTGGGTGTTGACGCAGGCCTGCTTGGAACAGCTGGCATGCCGGCCCGCTCGCCATTGACCGGCCAGCCCGTGACACATCTGCATGAGACCACAGCGACGGAGGCCGATGCCATCATTGCCCGCGCGCATGCGGCCCATCTGGCGTGGCGCAAAGTGCCAGCGCCGCGACGTGGCGAGCTGGTGCGCCTGCTGGGCGAAGAACTTCGCGCGGCCAAGACCGATCTGGGCCTGCTGGTGACCCTGGAAGCCGGGAAAATCACCTCGGAGGGCCTCGGCGAGGTGCAGGAGATGATCGACATCTGCGATTTCGCCGTCGGGCTTTCGCGCCAGCTCTATGGCCTGACGATTGCGACCGAGCGCCCCAGCCATCGCATGATGGAAACCTGGCACCCGCTGGGTGTCTGCGGCGTGATCTCGGCGTT
>JANMMX010000201.1:0-11308 GCA_031373605.1 Allobosea sp.
ATGGCCGATCACGCAGCAATGCGGACGATCAGTGAGCGCTTTGTCTTGTGACGCATTCATGCGTTTGCGATACCCGATCAGCCGTCATTCTGCCAGCATTTCCAAACGCCGGAGCGCGTCGAACAAGGGCAACAGCGGCAGTCCCAGGATCGTGGAATGATCGCCCTTGATCTGGCTGAACAGATGCATGCCAAGCCCTTCGATCTGGTAGGCACCAACGCTGCTCAGGATCGCAGGGCCGGCAGCTGCGCAATACCCGGCGATGGCCGCCTCAGATAAAGGCCGCATGGTCAGCCCTGCTTCCGCTGCTCCGGATTTCAGGAGTTTTCCGTCGCGCACCAGCGCAAATGCCGAAATGAGGCGATGCGTTCGTCCGGCCAGTTGCGTGATATGGATGGCAGCACCTGCCATATCCACCGGCTTGTGAAAGCGCTCGGTGTCAAGATCCAGCACCTGATCGGCACCAAGTACGATGTGGCCGGGCCAGTGCGCCGAAACATCATATGCTTTCGCACAAGCCAGACCTGCCGCTATAGCCGTGCTGTCAGCACCGGAGCGCAGAAGTTCCTGCTCAACCTTGCGCTCATCGGTTTCTGGCCGTGCGACAATGATCGGCAGACCTGCCGCCTCCAATAGCTGACGCCGTGTGGCGCTGCGAGAGGCCAGAACCAGCGGCAAAGTGCCCAGCCACAGTGAGCTGCCAGTGCTCACGTGGCGATGAACTTCAGCCGATGGTCGCGCAGCAGATCGACAATGGCCGCTGCCGTCTCCTCGATCGAGCGGCGGGTGACGTCAATCACCGGCCAGCCACGGCGGGCGCAGAGCTTGCGCGAATTTGCCAGTTCCTCCGCCACCAGATCACGGTCGACATAAGGCGTCTCCTCATCAGCCTTCATCGACAGCAGCCGGTTCTGCCGAATCTGCACGATACGCTCGGCACTGGCGACCAGGCCGACCACCAGCGGCTTGCGGATGGCGTCGAGCACGGCTGGCAAGGGCACGCCCGGAACGAGCGGCACATTGGCGGTCTTGATGCCGCGGTTGGCCAGATAGATGCTTGTCGGCGTCTTGGAGGTGCGGCTGACACCCAGCAGGATGACATCTGCCGATTCGATGTCGCCGCCCAGCTGCCCGTCATCGTGCAGGAGCGTGTAGTTCATCGCATCGATACGGCGAAAATATTCCGCATTCAGGACATGCTGGGCACCGGGACGAGGCGATGAGGCGGCGCCGAGATAGGACTGGAACAAGGACAGGGCAGGCGCCAGCACAGACAGGCAAGGACAGCCATGTTCACGGCACACAGCCTCGAGACGTTCTGAAAGTTCGGGTTCCACCAACGTGTAAAGCACGACCCCCGGTGACGATTCGATCTCGGCCAACACACGGTCGAGCTGGGCGGCCGAGCGCACCAGCGGATAAATGTGTTCGATGGCAGACACGGAGTCGTACTGCGCGGCCGCAGCGCGGCTGACGGCAATGAGCGTTTCGCCGGTGGCATCCGACACGAGGTGAACATGGAAATAGCTGCGGTTCACGAAAGCCCCGTCCCAGATTCTGCGTGGTGTTGCGTCACTGTCCTGTCGTAGCGGGTGTGGAGTGGTGTGGACAAGTGTGCATGCCGACGGTTCAGGTTTTTGCTGCTCGGGATGGCCGCCCGATCTGTCGACAGCCATCGGCAGGTGGGTGAGACACAGTATGTTTCACGTGAATCATGACGGTTTCGGACAGCGTTGGGACAAACTGGTTTTTACTGAACAAAATCAGTTACTTGTCTCGGTTGTGAATCAATGTGCATAGCGTTGATGGCGAGCCAGGCACTGTCGAACCCTGTGGAAAGATTTGCGGCAAAGAGATGAGTCGTCCTAGAAACAAAAGCAATCAAAACAAGAATCTTCTTTATTGATTGAAATGAATGAGTGTGGCTTGAACGCCAGTACCGACCGATCGGGCAGACGAGCTTCAGCATGACACTGGCCATCATCAAAGTGATCCATATCCTAGCCGTCATCAGCTGGATGGCTGGTCTGCTCTATCTGCCGAGGCTTTTTGTCTACCACTGCGCAGCGAGCAAAGGCTCCGAGCTGTCAGAGACGTTCAAGGTGATGGAGTATCGCCTGCTGCGCTTCATCATGACGCCTGCGATGATCGTCAGCTGGTCCGCTGGACTCTGGCTGAGCATCGCGGTTTATGGCTTTGCTGGTGGCTGGCTACACGCCAAGCTGCTGCTCGTGCTGCTTTTGAGCGCGGCGCATGGCTACATGGCTGTTGTCGTGAAAAGCTTTGCAACGGATGGAAACCAGAAATCCCACAAGTTCTATCGGGTGCTCAACGAGGTGCCGACACTTCTGATGATCGGAATTGTCGTTCTGGTCGTGCTGAAGCCGTTTTGACATCACTCCGATTTGCGCTTGAGGCACAGTTGGAATCGATGTATCGCAAGTGCTCTGGTTTTTCTGGGCCTTGTGGCTGCGACCGGCGGCCTGTGCCGTCGAGATCTGTTGCCTGAGCTGCGTTCCCCACGCGGCGATCTGCCTCGAGATGCATCTTCATCCCCCGGATCGTATCGCCCTGATACTGGTCCCCGTTCCCAGGTGTTACATGCGGGAAATCAAGCTCCACGAGCTCAAGATCAAGTCACCCACCGAACTTCTGGCCTTTGCAGAGCAGGTTGAGGTCGAGAGTGCCAGCACCATGCGCAAGCAGGAGCTGATGTTCGCGATCCTGAAACAACTGGCAACGCAGGAAACCGAGATTCTGGGTGAGGGTGTTGTCGAGGTGCTGATGGATGGATTTGGTTTCATCCGTTCTCCGGACTCGAATTACCTGCCTGGCCCGGACGATATTTATGTTTCGCCCTCTCAGATCCGAAAGTTCGGGTTGAAGACGGGTGACACCGTCGAGGGCCCGATCCGCGGGCCGAAGGACGGCGAACGGTATTTCGCTTTGCTCAAGGTCAACACAATCAATTTCGAAGACCCTGAGAAGATCAAGCACAAGGTCCATTTCGACAACCTGACGCCCCTTTATCCGGATGAACGTCTGAAGCTGGAAATCGGAGACCCGACGAAGAAGGATTATTCAGCGCGCGTGATCGACATTGTTGCGCCGATCGGCAAGGGCCAGCGAGCACTGATCGTTGCGCCGCCGCGCACCGGCAAGACCGTTCTGCTGCAAAACATCGCGCAGTCGATCACGAGCAACCATCCCGAGTGCTATCTGATCGTTCTGCTCATCGATGAACGACCGGAAGAGGTGACGGACATGCAGCGGTCGGTGAAAGGCGAGGTCATTTCCTCGACCTTCGACGAGCCGGCGACACGCCACGTACAGGTGGCTGAAATGGTGATCGAGAAGGCCAAGCGCCTCGTTGAGCATGGCCGCGATGTGGTGATCCTGCTGGATTCAATCACGCGTCTGGGCCGGGCTTACAACACGGTGGTGCCGTCATCCGGCAAAGTGCTGACTGGTGGCGTTGATGCCAATGCATTGCAGCGTCCCAAGCGCTTCTTTGGCGCGGCCCGCAACATCGAAGAGGGCGGTTCGCTGACAATTGTTGCCACCGCACTGATCGACACGGGCAGCCGCATGGATGAGGTGATTTTCGAAGAGTTCAAGGGCACCGGCAACTCTGAAATCATTCTCGACCGCAAGGTCGCCGACCGCCGTATCTTCCCCGCAATTGACATTATCAAGTCGGGGACGCGCAAGGAAGAGCTCATCACACCGAAGGATGTGCTGCAGAAGACCTACGTTCTGCGGCGGATTCTCAATCCTATGGGCCCTCAGGATGCCATCGAGTTCCTAATGGACAAGCTGCGGCAAACCAAACAGAACTCCGAGTTCTTCGACTCGATGAACACCTGATCTCGCGTCGGTTACGGAGGCCGCATGGGGGCGGTTGATACCATCGTGGCGCTTTCATCAGCGCCTGGTCGTGCCGGAATTGCGGTTGTGCGGTGCTCAGGCCCACGTGTTCGATTCGTCATCGAAACGATTGCCGGCATCGTCCCCAGGCCGCGAATGGCCTCGGTGCGAATGCTGCGCGGGTCGGCAGGGGAGCTGATCGATCAGGCCGTGCTCGTCTTCTTCGAAGGCCCCCAAAGCTTCACTGGAGAGGATCTGGCGGAGTTTCATATTCATGGGTCGCCAGCCGTCACGCAACTGCTGATATCGACACTGCTGGCACTGACGGCGGGCCTGCGTCTCGCAAAAGCTGGCGAGTTTACACGGCGTGCCCTGGATGCTGGCAAGCTCACGCTTGCACAGGTTGAAGCAACAATCGATCTGATCGATTCGGATACGGAATGGCAGCGCCAGCAGGCAATCGCCCAACTCGGCGGGGCGCTGGAGACCACGGTCGATCTTTGGCGGAGAGTCATCCTCTCGGCACGTATGGCAGTTGAAGCCCAGATTGATTTCTCCGATGAAGACGATGTTCCGGAGAACCTCGTTCAGCGTGCGCGGCGAGAGATCGAAACACTTGTTCCTCAGCTTGAAGCCGTTCTTGCCAGGGCCCATTATGGCGAGCGGCTGCGTGAGGGTTTTGTTGTCGTGCTCGCCGGACCGCCCAATTCCGGCAAATCAAGCCTCCTGAACGCCATTGCCAGGCGCGAAGTGGCCATTGTCTCGCCCATTGCCGGAACAACTCGGGATCTGATCGAGGTCAGTCTTGATCTTTCTGGACTGCCAGTGACCTTGATTGACACTGCCGGATTGCGCGACAGTGTTGATGAAATCGAGCGGCTCGGAATGGCCAGGACACGTCAGCGCGCAGCAGCAGCTGATCTTGTGCTCTGGTTGAGTGCACCCGACCTGCCAAGGTGCGAAGCCCGATTGGGAGGTGCAGCGCAACTGGTGGTTCAAACCAAGTCTGATCTTTCCAGTTCGCCTGCAGGCAGCGGGTTGTCCGTGTCTGTCATCACTGGTGAAGGAATCGATGCGCTGGTACTGGCAATCCGAGCTCGTCTTCTCGGTCTGGAGCATCATGAGCCGGCACTGATCTCGCGGGAACGACATCGGATTGCTGTGTCAGAGGCAGTCGGCCACTTGAAGCAGTCAATGTCCAAGACGAGCGCGTCGGTTGAACTGATGGCAGAGGATCTGAGGCTTGCGTCGATCGCCCTGCAGCGACTCGTCGGCGAAATCGATAGCGAAGATGTGCTGGATGCGGTATTTGCGGGTTTCTGCATCGGAAAGTAGCTTCATGGGAGACTGCGTTTCACGTGAAACAGACGCAGCTCGCGTCTGGCGCGCGCGGCATCTCGTCAGGGTTCAGGCTTGTGGTCGAAAAATCAGCATTTGATGTCATCATTGTCGGAGGCGGGCACGCCGGTACCGAAGCTGCAGCGGCTGCCGCGCGCCTTGGTGCGCGCACGGCACTGCTGACGCATAAGGCCGCCTCAATCGGCGTCATGTCTTGCAATCCTGCGATTGGAGGTCTTGGCAAGGGGCATCTGGTGCGCGAGATTGATGCGCTCGATGGCGTTATGGCGCTGGCTGCTGACCGGGCAGGCATCCAGTTTCGCATGCTCAACCGTCGCAAGGGCCCGGCTGTGCGGGGGCCGCGAGCACAGGCAGATCGAAAGCTCTACAAGAGCGCAGTGCAGGCACTGTTGAGCGAGTTCGAGACGCTTACGGTGATCGAAGGCGAGGTCATTGATCTCGATATCATTAACAAGAAAGTTGCCGGCGTCGTTTTGAGTGACGGCCGTCGATTCGGATGCGCAACAGTTGTTCTGACGACCGGCACATTCCTGCAGGGCCTGATCCATATCGGCGAAAAGAAAATCCCTGCTGGTCGCATCGGCGAGCCACCATCAAACGGTTTGTCTGCTCTGCTGTCAGCTCACGCGTTTCCTCTTGGGCGGTTGAAGACGGGGACTCCTCCCCGACTGGATGGCCGCACAATTGACTGGGCTGGCCTTGAAATGCAGGCGGGCGATGATCCGCCGGAGCCTTTCTCTGCTCTGACCACGCGCATCCCGCAGCGACAGATTTCCTGCGGAATAACGAGGACCAGCGCGGCGGCCCACGATCTGATCCGGGCGAACCTGCATCGCGCCCCGATGTATTCGGGTGATATCGAGGGTCGTGGGCCGCGGTATTGCCCATCAATCGAGGACAAGATTGTCCGCTTTGCGGATCGGGACAGCCACCAGATTTTTCTGGAGCCAGAGGGACTTGATGACCATACGGTCTATCCCAATGGGATATCGACATCGTTGCCAGAAGATGTACAGCGCGACCTGCTGAAGCATATTCCCGGGCTTGAGCACGCGAAGGTTCTCCAACCTGGCTACGCGATCGAGTATGACTTTGTTGATCCGCGCGCGCTCCATGCCACGTTGGAAACACGAGCGATTGCCGGGCTTTTTCTGGCTGGGCAGATCAATGGCACGACCGGATATGAAGAGGCCGGAGCACAAGGTCTCGTTGCTGGTTTGAACGCGGCCCGATCCGCGGGCGGTCAGCCGCCGGTGGTGTTTGATCGGGCGAGTTCTTACATCGGTGTGCTTCTTGATGATCTTGTGACGCGCGGTGTTACTGAGCCCTACCGCATGTTCACGTCACGGTCGGAGTTCAGGCTATCGCTGCGCGTCGACAATGCCGCCGATCGATTGAGCCAGTTAGGACATGCCGTTGGTCTGGTTGGAAGTGCGCGGAAGCACCAGTTTGACGTCGCCTCCGCCCAGATCGCGTCTTTGACAACTCTGCTCGAAGGTCGAAGCCTGACCCCCCAGATGGCTGACCAATACGGGCTTGCCTTGAATCGTGATGGCGTTCGCCGGACTGCTTTTCAGCTGTTGTCATATCCGGACATCCGTTTTGAGCAACTCGCCCGTGTTTGGCCAGAGTTGAACGCCTTCTCACCTCAGACAATTGATCGGGTTACGAGCGACGCGGTCTATTCGGTCTACCTTGGCCGACAGAACGCTGATATCGCGGCCTATCGACGTGAACAGGCCCTGGTTATCCCGGATGATCTCGACTTTACAGGCCTGGCAGGGCTCTCCAATGAAATTCAGGCAAAAATGGCGAGCGCTCGGCCCGATACCCTGGCACAAGCCGCGCGGATCGAAGGGATGACGCCGGCGGCATTAACGTTGCTGGCGGCTCATGCGCGCCGCGGGCGCAAGCTGGGCGGGCCTTTGGAAAGCGATATTGCATTATGACCCGGCCGTTCGCCGGTGGCGGAGCCGACCGGATGTCGGTGCTGGCGCGGTTGTGTGTTTCACGTGAAACCGCAGATCGCTTTGATATCCTCGCTGACGAGCTCGCACGCTGGCAGCAAGCCAAGAATCTTGTCTCCACCGCAACACTCGATGAGCTTTGGGTGCGCCATATCGAGGACTCAGCCCAGATTTTCCATTTGGGGCGAGCGAAACCGCGATGGCTCGATCTCGGTTCCGGTGGTGGCTTTCCAGGGCTTGTTCTTGGGATCCTGCTTCGTGAGGTCGATGGAGGCCATATCCATCTCGTCGAAAGCAATGCGCGCAAATGCGCGTTCCTGCGACATGTCGCGCGACTGACCGCCTCTCCGGTGACAGTCCATGTCGCCCGCATCGAGGCTGTGATTGATCGATTCGACTCCGTGACGGATGTGGTGACTGCGCGGGCCCTGGCGCCATTGCCACAATTGATCGGCTGGACGCATCGCCTGTTGAAAAGCGGGGCGGTTGGCATCTTTCCCAAGGGACAACATCTAGAGAAAGAATTGACCGAAACCGCTAAATATTGGAGTATCGAGGCAGAAATCGAACGCAGCACGACAGACCCTGAGGGGCGATTGCTGGTGGTTCGCAAAGCCGAAAAGCACCCAGCGACGTGATCGCAGACAGACAGGCAAAGCCATGATTCTTCCGACCAATGTCGCCGCTTCCGGCGCCCGCAGGCCACGGGTCCTGGCGCTTGCCAACCAGAAGGGTGGCGTCGGCAAAACAACAACGGCGATCAATCTTGGTACAGCGCTTGCCGCGATTGGCGAACGTGTGCTGATCATCGATCTTGATCCGCAGGGCAACGCCTCGACGGGTCTGGGCGTTGATCGCAAGAGCCGACGCAGCTCGACCTATCAGGTTCTGGCTGGTGATCTGGCGCTCGCCGATACTCTCCACGAGACTGCGATTCCCAATCTCCTGCTGTCACCATCGACGCTTGATCTGCTGGGTGTCGAGCTGGAGATCGCCCAGGAAAAAGACCGTGTGCACCGGCTGAGGAATGCCATCGACGCCCTCATGCTGACAGAGGCTGGCGCAGATCTCAGCTCTATCCTGATCGATTGCCCGCCTTCGCTGAGCCTCATCACCATCAACGCGCTGACAGCATCCGATGCTGTCCTGGTGCCGTTGCAATGCGAGTTCTTCGCGCTTGAAGGCTTGAGCCAGCTGCTGACCACGGTCGATCAGGTGCGCGCAGGCCTGAACCCGAAGCTGGTGATCCAGGGTGTTGTGCTGACCATGTATGACCCGCGCAACAATTTGTCGGGCCAGGTAATGGACGATGTGCGCGGCTTCATGGGGGACAAGGTCTACCAGACTGTCATCCCGCGGAATGTGCGCGTGTCCGAGGCGCCCTCTTACGGCAAGCCGGTCCTGCTCTATGATCTCAAGTGCGCTGGATCGCAGGCCTATCTGAAACTCGCATCTGAGGTGATCCAGCGCGAGCGACTGCTGAGAGCCGCATAAGATAACAAGTTCAGCGATTTAGCCGTGTTTTAAGATGAAGAAAGAGGAGTCAGCCATGGCTGAGGAACAGGGTCGTTCGCGGCTGGGACGCGGGCTTGCTGCCCTCATTGGTGATGTCAACGATGAGGTTGGCGCCATTGAGCGCGCACGCGGCCAGCGCCGTGTGCCCGTCGAGTTCCTGCGGCCCAGCGCGCGCAATCCGCGTCGGAACTTTGCCGAGGTGGATCTGGAAGAGCTGACGGATTCCATCCGCGAACGCGGCATTATCCAGCCCATCGTGGTGCGCTCCATTCCCGGTCTCGCCGACGCGTTCGAGATCATCGCCGGCGAGCGCCGCTGGCGTGCAGCGCAGCGCGCCGGCCTGCATGATGTGCCGGTGGTTCAGGTTGAGGCCGACGACAAGCAGGCGCTGGAAATAGCCATTGTCGAGAACGTCCAGCGCGCTGATTTGAACGCATTGGAAGAGGCTGCCGGCTATGAGCAGCTCATCAGTGAATTTGGCTATTCACAGGCTGATCTGGGCAAGGTCATCGGCAAAAGCCGCAGCCATGTGGCCAACACGCTGCGTCTGATGAAGCTGCCCGATGCGGTCCGCAAGCATCTTGCCGATGGCGCCATTTCGGCAGGTCACGCACGGGCGCTGCTTTCTGTTTCCAACCCCGAGCACGTTGCCGCACGCATTGTCGCGCAGGGCCTTTCAGTGCGCGATATCGAAAAGATCGCGCAGGACGAGGCGCGCGGCGAGACCAAGTCGATGCCAGTCAGCCCGAAAACCGAGAAGGACCCTGATACACGTGCACTTGAAAGGGCGCTCGAGGAGGTTCTGGGCCTGACGGTCTCCATCGAGCACAAGCCAGCCGGCGGTGGTGAAATGCGCATCAAGTACAAGTCCCTTGAGCAGCTCGACGGGCTTTGCCGCCGCCTGAAAGACTGAGAATGATCCTGAGGCGCTTGCTACGGGCGCGCTTTCGGCGTCATCCTGGCGAGTGTCCAGAGCGTGCGGGCTGCCAGAGCGCGGCCAAGATCACTTTCGCGGCGCGTGGCCGCCATGGCCGCACCCAACTGTGCCGTCGCCTCTGTCAGGCGCACCAGCGACCAGTTCCTCAGAGCCGTCTCGGCCACCGCCATGCGTGGATATGGCAGGCGCATCTGGCCGATGGATTCACGTGCTGCCTTGCCACTGTCAAGCGCCAGCCGGGCGCGCGTCAGTCCGAGCACGTAGCGCAACACGCCGCCAAGCAGCACGCCTGCATCCAGTCCTTCTGCAGAAATCTTGACAAGTGCCAGATCCAGAGCGCCGATCTGGCCGGAAAACACGGCATCGACCAGCGTGTCGAGTTCGCGTGACGCGCTGTCACCGATGACGGCCGCCACGTGATCAGTCGTGATTTCCGGATCGTTGCCAACATAGAGCAGCAGTTTCTCGATCTCGCCGCGGGAGACCAGCCGGTCATTGCCCAGAAGGCCCAGAAGCGTCTCGCGCGCCTCCCGCGTGATCCGTTTGCCAGATGACCGAGTAGCCTCGTCCACAATCGCGCCGAGATCGCGTCCAGCATCGCCGTAGCATGGAACCGCGAGCGCGGATCTGGCCTTCTCGACAGCAAGCCTGAGCGGGTTCGCGCGCTGGAGATCGCCTGCCTCGATGATCACGATGGCATCGACGGGCGGCGTGGCAATCAGAAGTTCGGCTGCGCTGACCAGAGATCGGGACGTGGCCGTGACGCGAATGGCGCGTGATCCGCCAAAAAGCCCGATGGTGTTGGCCTCATCGACCAGCCGCATCGGATCACTGCCCAGTTCGTCGCCATCCATGCGAACAAGCTGGAAAGGATCAGCCGGATCACTGACAGAAACCTGGGCCAGTCTGGCGCTGCGCTCCTGCACAAGGCCAGTGTCCGGTCCATAAAAAAGAAACAGCCGCCAGGCAGGGTCCGGTCGCGCCAGTGCCCTGTCAGCCTCATGGGCCTTGATGGCGACCATCAGCCGCCAGCGACAAGATTGGCCGCTATCCGGTTGCGGATCAACTCGGCCAAGGTCTTCGCAGTGCGGATCTGTGCATCTCTCGCGGCACGCAGGGTGGCAAAGCGTTGCCCGGACCGGTCGTAAGAAGCGCGGGCAATGCTTGTGCCCTTGGTGATCTCTTGCCCGGTGGTCTTGTTGTTCAGGTACCAATTTGCAGTTGCAACAAGAATGACGGAATCGGCGCGACCTGTGGAGTAATCGACCGACACAACATCAAGCGACTCCGTGACGCGCACGGTGAGCAGCAGGCTCTTGGGTTGCGTAGAACCCGAACCGTCGAGCTCGAATGCCAGGTCGTTCCGCAGGTAATGCCCCGTCCTGTCAGGGATAGGGGCAACCTCGATGTTCGTGAGGCTTGTCCTGACACTGCCACCAGTGAGGCTGGCTGTCCCCTCGCCATATAGCGGCCGGAAGCAGCCCCCGAGCGACAGAGCTGCCATTCCAGCAACCGCCAGAAACAAACGGCGGTTCGGACGGATCTGCATGTCTTGTGAACCCTGCTCAGATGACGACATTGACGATCCTCCCGGGGACAACAATGATCTTGCGGATGGGCTTTCCTTCCGCTGCGCGCAGCACGGCGTCAAGGGTCCGCACGG
>JANMMX010000226.1:0-1664 GCA_031373605.1 Allobosea sp.
CCTATGGCTACCGTGCCCAGCCCTTCGAGCGAGCCGATGGTGACGCCCGCGCCGCCGTAGTTGTCGATGTAAAGAAGGCCGTTCGTTCCTATGATATGGGTCGAGGTACCGCCACTCGACGTCCCTTCAAAACCCGTGCCATTGCCGCCAAAGCCTCCACCATTTGTCGTGATGATGCTGGCGCCCGCCGTGCTGGTATGTAGAAATCTCAGGCCAGCGTTGACAGTGAACGACGCTTCGTCGGCCGTTGATGCGTTTATGAACTGAAATTGTGAAGCGTTGACCACAAATGTCTGATTGCGGCCGTTGACGATGCCAGCCCCATTAAAGCCGTGGCCCTGATTCACGGCAAAGGTGAATGTGTAGGCAGGCGCGCCAGCGCTGAACGTAAAGCCTCCGGGGAGGAAATTTCCGGTGACCGAGAGCGCCGGGGTGCCCGTTGCGCCGAAAGTTGCGGTCCCGGTTGGGACCACGCCCGTGCTCCAGTTTGCGCCGGTGTTGAAGTCATTGCTGCCAGGCGCGGCGAGCCAGGTGGCATTCTGCGCCAGCGCGGGCGATGTAGCCAGCAGCGCGGCCAGCACCCCGCCTGCCAGCGCCGTGCTGCGCAGCGCGCAAGCGCGCGTCAGGCCAGGCTGGCGAATGACGGCGGGAGCGCTGAAGCTTGCAAGCGCGCTGGAAGACACGGGCCCACGGCATTCGGCAAAGTTTCGCGCAGTCATGGTCATCACCTTCCAGGGGGGCTCAAAAAAGTATCGCGTATTCCACGCCTTGGACGCGAGAACGCGCTAGTCCTGACATTTGGTAAAGCAAAAGCAACCGGATTCAGCAGAATTTGCGACGGAAGGTTAACCGTGGTTGCGTCTGAAGCAAATATGTCACGCATCTGGCCCCAGCCTGTATGACACTTCTGCCAATGCACTGAAAAAAAGGGCCTTTGTGGCTTTGTGTCACAAAGGTGACGCGCCACGCGACCGACAAGCCACCCGTCGGTTGATATGCCCCGAAGGCTACACCGACTATCGCGTCATGTCGGATGTCGCGAATGCCGAGCCCGTTTCATGAAGCGCTGCAGCGGACTTTGACACGGCAATCGCCAGGTCATCTGCAATCATGCCTCTGCCGCTGATCTGGCCGGCAAGCCCGTGCAACCACACGCCTGCGCAGGCCGCTTCGAAGCCGGGCATGCCCTGTGCCAGCAAGCCACCGATGATGCCAGCCAGCACATCGCCGGAACCCGCTGTTGCCAGCCACGGTGGAGCATTGCTGTTCAACGCTGCGCGCCCGTCTGCCGCCGCGATGATTGTTTGCGCACCCTTGAGCACGATGGTCGCTCCGAACGACGCTGCAGTCTGCTCAGCATGGTCGAGCCTCCATTGGGCATGGGAATCCCCAGCCTGATGCCCCTGCGCCGACAGGCCCGTCATTCTCGCAAATTCGCCCTCATGCGGCGTCAGCACAACCGGCCGTGTGTTCATTCCGATCAGCTCTGCAAGCGCTGTCTGCTGTCCGGCAAAGCTCGTCAACGCATCGGCATCGAGCACGCAGGCTCTCTGCGCGACCATCGCGGCGGAAACCAGATCGCGCGTGGTGCCACCGACACCCATTGCAGGCCCGAGGATCACGGCATTGATCCTTTGGTCATCCAGAAGCGACGCCAGGTCGGC
>JANMMX010000278.1:0-5068 GCA_031373605.1 Allobosea sp.
CGCTCGCCATCGATGTCGCGCTGGGCCGCCTGACGCTCGATGATTTCGTGGACCGGATCTGGTGTATGTTCTCTGGCCCACTGTTCATGATCACGCTGGAGCATGTCACCGAGTCGCGCCACAATGCCTGGCTGAGGACACAGCTGCTGCCGCCGGTGCGCCAGTTTCATGCCTCGCTGAATGGCATCTGGCAGCGCTTCTTCGGGGCCCGCGGCGTTGATGCCACAACGGCGACAGACGCACTCAACGCCACCTTGTGCCTGATGCGCGGCATGGGCGTGCAGACCGTCCTGCGCCATGATCCGGCCTATTACGCAGCATTGATTGCCAACTGGAAACAGCATCTCCATCGTCTTCTCGACAACGCCTAGGCCTTCCCACGACCGCATGATTTCCGTCTCACAAGGGGTTTGGACCATGACCACACGCAGCTTCTCGCCTGATCGCCGCCAACTGATCGCAGGTGGTGCCTCGGCACTGGCGCTTGCCCTGACGGTTGGACCAGCCCTGGCCCAGGGCGCGCCCTTCCGCATCGGTGCGCTGAACCCGATCACGGGTGCCGGCAGCCCTTATGGTTCCGGCATGCAGAAGATGATCCAGGCCGCCGTGGCAGTGGTGAACGCCGCTGGTGGCGCAGGCGGACGGATGCTGGAAGTCATTGCGGAAGACACGCAGACCAACCCGCAGGCCTCCGTGCTGGCGGCCAAGAAACTGATTGAAGTCAATCAGGTTCGCGCCATTCTCGGTACATGGTCTTCGGGTGTGTCGCTGGCTGTTGCGCCACTGACCAATGATGCCGACATCTTCCTGTTCAATACTTCGGGCGCGCCTGCGCTGTCGAACCCGCCTGCCAATGCCAAGGGCCTGCTCTATCGTTTCCAAGCAACCAATGATCGCTTCGGCCGCGCCTTTGCCGAAATCGCGGTTAAGCAGGGCTTCAAGCGCGCAGCCACCATGGCGTTCAACAATGCATCCGGCATTGGCAACACTGCCGGCTTCAAGCGTGCCTGGGAGGCCAAGGGCAACCAGGTGGTGGCCGAGGTCGTCTATGAACCCAACCAGACCAGCTACCGTGCCGAATTGCAGCGCGTGCTGGCAGCCAAGCCCGATGTCATCGTGATGGGCTCGTTCCTGCCGGACACCACAATCATCCTGCGCGAATGGTTCCAGGCGGGCGAAACCAACAAGTGGATCATTCCCGGCTGGGCCGCCAATCCACAACTGATCACCGCTCTGGGCGCAGATGCAACCGAAGGCCTGATTTCTGTCGATTCCGTGTCGAACGAGACTGCTGCTTCTTTTGCCGCTTTTGATGCTGCCCATCGCACTGCTACCGGGCAGGCCGGCATCGACAATGTCTACGCCGCGATGACCTGGGACATGGTGATGACGCTGGGGCTCGCCATGGAGGCGGCCGGGCCCAACGCCAACACCGCCGCGATCAATGCCAAGATTCGCGAGATCGCCAACCCGCCCGGCGAGGAGGTCTTCACCTTTGCTGCCGCAAAGGCAGCGCTCGCCGCTGGCCGAAAGATCAACTATCAGGGCGCCTCCTCCATCCTTGATTTTGACCAGTTTGGCGATGTGACGCCCGATTTCGGCGTCTTCTTCATCACCAAGGGCAAGCTCGAGCGCCGCTATGTCGTGAAGATCTGACGGCTCCGGCGCGGCGGAACAGCTGATGATCTTCTGGATCGAACTGGTGATAGCGGGGATTGTCTCCGGCCTAGTGATCGGGCTGACCGCTCTGTCGATCACGCTGGTCTTCGGCATTGCGCGTTTTCCCAATGCCGCTGCTGGCGACATCATGACAGCGGGCGCCTATGCCGCCCTCTGGGGCCACAAGGCGACGGGTCTGCTGATCGTCGGCGGGCTGGCGGGCGCGGGCGTGGGTGCCGCACTCGGGCTTGCGGCATATTGGCTGATCTTTCAAAAGCTGGCCGGACGGGCGGCTGTGTCGCTGCTCGTGGCCTCGATCGGGCTCGGCTTCCTGATCCGGGCAGTGCTCGGCGTCATGTTCGGCCATTCCCAGCAGGTTTTCCAGATGCCGCTCGTCCGGCCCTGGCGCGTCGAGGGCGTGCGCGTTCATCCCCAGGACCTGACGCTGGCGGCCGTGGCGCTGGCCGCGCTCGCCGTCGCTTTCGGCATTCTTTATCTCACCCCGGTCGGGAGGCGCATGCGGGCGGTGGCCGATGATCCGGCGCTGGCGCGCATTTCCGGCATTTCACCGCAGCGGGTGATGACGGCGCTGTGGCTTCTGGCGGGCGCGATCGCGGCTGTCGCGGGCGGCATTCTTGGTGCCAAGACAGTGGTCTCTCCCGAGATCGGCTGGGACATGCTGCTGCCAGCCTTTGCTGCAGCTATTCTCGGCGGCATCGGCAACCCGCTTGGGGCGGCAGTGGCCGGCCTTATCCTTGGCATCGCGCAGGAGGTCGCAACGCCTTTTGTCGGCTTCACCTACAAGCTGGCACTGGCTTTCCTGGTGATGTTGGTGGTGCTGTTGGTCAGGCCGCGCGGCCTGTTCGGGCGTATCGAGGGGGTGCGCTAGTGGAAGCCTACCTCGTCGCCATTCTTATTGTCACGGGCATCTATGTGCTGCTCGGTCTTGGCCTGACCTTGCAGTTTGGGCTGACGGGCCTGATCAATTTCGGCCATGTCGGCTTCTTTTGCATCGGCGCCTATGCAGCGGCCATCCTGTCGGTCTATGGCGGCCAGCCGGTTGTGCTTGGCTTTGTCGCTGCTGCTGTTCTGGCAGCCCTTGCAGCATGGCCCATCGGGCTTGTCGCGCTGAGGTTGCGTGATGACTATTTCGCTGTGGTCACGCTTGGATTCTCAGAAACGATCCGTCTGGTCGTGACGTCTGAGAAATGGCTGACCAGTGGCGTCCAGGGCATTCCCGGCATTCCGCGTCTCGTTGATGGTGTAGGCATCGGTTCCGGCCTGACCATTCTGGCGCTGGTTGCGCTGGCCAATCTCGCAGCCGTCCTGATTTTTCTGCGACTGGTGAAGAGCCCGTTTGGGCGCATGCTGGAAGCGATCCGCGACAATGAGGAAGCGGTCAAGGCACTCGGCAAGGACCCAGCCCGCTTCAAGATCCAGGTGCTGATGCTGGGCGCGGCGCTGGCTGGTGTCGCTGGCGCCTTCTATGCCCACTATATCGGCTATGTCTCGCCGGACCAGTTCACGCCGCTTGTCACCTTCTATGTCTGGATGGCCATCATCATGGGTGCGGCTGGCCGCATTTCCGGTGCGCTGGTCGGCACGGCACTCCTGATGCTGTTTCTGGAAGGCTCGCGCTTTCTGCGCGACATCGTGCCCTTCATCTCAGCAGTTGACATGGCCTCTATCCGGCTCGGTGCCGTTGGCCTCGCGCTCATCCTGTTCATGATTTACCTGCCGCAAGGCCTGATGGGCAGCAAAAGCGAGCGGGGTGCAGGCTCGTGAGCGCCCCGGCAGCAACCCGCGCCGGGCTCACACTTGAAGCCCGCGCGCTCACTCGCCGTTTTGGTGGCTTCACGGCAGTCGATGCAGTGTCGCTGCGCGTCCAGGCTGGTGCGCTGGTCGGGGTGATCGGCCCAAATGGTGCAGGAAAATCAACTCTGTTTGGCCTGCTTACCGGTTTTGTGAAAGCCGATGCGGGCAAAGTGCTGCTTGATGGCCACGACATCACAGGCCTGCCACCTCAGGCACGCGCGCAACACGGCATCGCCCGAACATTCCAGGTGCCGCGCGAATTCGCAAATCTGAGCGTCCGCGCCAACCTGATGGTTGCGGCGCCTGGCCAGAGCGGCGAGCTGTTGACCCGCCTGTTCACCCAGGCCGCGCGCATCCGCCTTGAGGAAGCCCTGATCGAGGCCAAGGCAGAGCAGGTCGCGGCTTTCCTGAAGCTGACCAAGGTGCTGGACATATCCGCCGGCAGCCTTTCAGGCGGGCAGAAAAAGCTCCTGGAAATGGGCCGCGCGCTGATGACCGACCCGCGCCTGATGCTACTCGATGAACCCTTTGCCGGGGTCAATCCGGTGCTCATTGGTCAGATCATGGAGCGCATCAGTGAGCTGCACAGCCGTGGGATGGGGTTTCACATCATCGAGCATGACCTGGCTTCTCTATCGCGCCTTGTCGGCGTGCTGCATGTGATGGATCAGGGTCGGCTTCTGGCCTCCGGCTTGCCCGAGGACGTGCTGGGCCGCGCCGATGTGCGCGAGGCGTATCTGGGTAGCCACGCTGCTGCCGGTGAACAAGTCCCTACTGGTGAAGCGTCTCGCGGGACAGCCGCATGAGCGCGCTCCTGCTCGAGATCAGCAACCTTGTCGGTGGCTACAGCGAGACCGACATCTTATGCGGTGTCAGTCTGAATGTAGGCACGGGCGAGATCGTGACCATCGCCGGCACCAATGGCGCAGGCAAGTCGACATTGGCCAAGGCGATTGTCGGCCTACTGCCCCGCGTCAGCGGCGAGATCATTTTTGAAGGCAAAAACCTAAGCGGTGTACCAACCGAAAAACGGGCCGCACTCGGCGTCGCCTATGTGCCACAAGTGTCGAACATCTTTCCGTCCCTGACGGTACAGGAAAACCTCGCCGTGGTGATGGGTGTGGCCAGGCCCAAGGCGCGGATCGATGAGCTTTTTGTGGCCTTTCCGGCGCTTGCCCAAAGGCGGCGCGCACGGGCGGGTTCGATGTCTGGCGGCGAGCGCCAGCAGCTGGCCTATGCCCGCGCGCTGATGACCAGCCCGCGCCTGATCGTGCTCGATGAGCCGACAGCCGCGCTCAGCCCGGCGCTGGTATCCGAGAGTTTCGGACGGATAGCAGCCCTTCCCGCGCTTGGCGCCAGTGTGCTGCTGATAGAGCAGCGGGCTCGCCAAGCGCTCGCCATCTCACACCGAGGTGCGATCATGGACGCAGGCCAGATCGCGCTGGAAGGCGATGCCGCCACCCTCCTAGCCGATGAAAAGGCAGCTGAGCTCTATCTCGGGCAGAGCCGGGTCTAGCGCCGCAGTCACATGGGGGTTTTCAACAAGTCGCCTGACGCGTTGTCGCGATAGGAGATTTCCCACCGGGCCTTGTTG
>JANMMX010000323.1:0-2826 GCA_031373605.1 Allobosea sp.
CCTACTGCCTACTGCCTACTGCCTCACAAAGCCTGCGTCGTCAGCCCCTTCGCCAGGATCGGCCCGGTCGGGCGACCCGTGGGTGAACCTGTCGCTGGCTCCAGCGTGATCTCGAACAGCTGGCCCTGGCCGAGCGGCAACTGGTCGAGCCTCAGCCTCGTCGAGCGTGCGCGATCAATCAGGCCAACCGAGCGCGGGCCAACGCCGCGATCCCACAGTGTCCAGATTTCCAGCGCTTTGCCCTCGGGCACGGTGAAATTCTGCAAAGGCAAAAGCTCGGTGCGACCATCGGCGAAGGTGTTGACAACGGCAGCGGCCGCATTGCCGTCTGTCATCAGCACAGCCACCAGCACAGGCTGGCGGCGCGCCTGCTGGACTGCGCCATTCAGTCCAACAGCCAGCGCCAGCGAGGCCAGGGCCCCGGCGAAAGCCATGCCACGCCAGACAAACAGGCTGCTCCACCATTCGCGAAGCCGCGAGGCGGCAGAAGGTTGCGCGGCGGTTGCGCGCATCCTGCTGGCCTGAACCGGGGCAACCTGCGCGCCAAGATTGCCCATGATGCGCGCCCACAGCGCCGGGTCCGGCGGCAGAGGCCGGGCCTGCCAGTCAATCTCGGCCATGTGGCGGCGCCAGCTTTCGACAGCCTCCGCCAAAGCTGCATCACCTGTCATGCGTTGCTCCACCTGCTCCGCCTGTGCCTCGTCGAGAAGCCCGAAAACATATTCGCCAGCCAGCGCATCACGCTCAGGCTTGCCGAGGTTCGTCCAGTCAACCGTGCTCATCCGAGGCACTCCTTCAGCGACATCAGGCTGCGGCGGATCCAGGATTTCACCGTACCGATCGGCATGTTGAGTTTTCCGGCCAGCTCGCCATGGGTCAGCCCCTGCACGAAGGCCATGAGCACAAGGCTACGGCGCTCGGGCGGCAAGCGCTCCAGACAATTCTTCAAGGCCTTGGCGTCCGAGAGCTTCGACATCACCGTTTCCGGGCTGTCATCCTCGCTGGCAATCTCCTCGCCAAGTGGCTCATCACTCAGTTCCGTGCGCTTCTCACTGCGCAGGATCGACAGCGAGCGGTTGCGCAGGATGGCGTAGACCCAGGTGAGGCCCGAGCCGCGTGCCGCATCGAATTTGGCGGCGTGACGCCAGATCAGCATGAAAGCGTCATGCACGGCCTCTTCGGCCAGCGCGCGCCGCTTCAACAGCCGCATGGCGACGCCGGTCATGCGCGCGGCTTCTGCATCATAAATGCGACGCAGCGCGTGCTCGTCACCGCGCGCACAGGCGATGAGGGCCGCCTCGATATCGGGGCCACTCCCCGCTGTTGCCATCTGCGCCATTCGATTGATCCATTCAGCCCCTGGTTCGCCGATACTCACGCATTTTGCTGCCGGATGCAGCGCATTTTTTTATTTTTGTCAGCGCATCCACCGCCTTCCCTCGTGAATAACCCTGAGGACTGCCGCAACTGGCAGCCGAAATTCTAGCGACAGACAAAACCCTCAGATGGAGACTTCACAATGACACTCAACCGCAACATGCTCATCCGCCTTGGCGCCGCTGCTTTCGTGGCTGCCGCCGTCACCGCTCCGCTGGCCGCCCGGGCCGGCACGCTTGCCGCCCTCACCGGCGACACGACGCTCTCGATGATCGATACGGACGCAAAGAAGGTCACCAAGTCGGTGTCCGTCACCGGCCTCTCGGCCAAGCTCGCCGGCATTGACGTGCGCCCCGCCGATGGCATGCTCTATGGCCTGACGGTCGATGGTTCGATCTACACGATCGACGCAGCCTCCGGCAAAGCCACGCTGAAGTCGAAGATGGACAACCTGCTGCCGGCAACCGCCATGGCAACTGTCGATTTCAACCCGGTGGCCGACCGCATGCGCGTCATCGGTTCGGATGGCTCGAACCTGCGCGTCAATGTCGATGACGGCAAGACCACGGTCGATGGCAAGCTGAAATTCGCCGAGACCGATGCCAACAAGGCCGCCACCCCGAAGATCGTGGCCGGCGCCTATTCCAACTCATTCAAGGGCACCAAGGAAACCGCGCTCTATGACATTGACGCAGCTGTCGGCGCGCTGTTCAAGCAGGCTCCCCCGAATGACGGTGTGCTGACCACCATTGGCTCGCTCGGCTCCAAGCCGCAGGCGCTGGCCTTCGACATCGAAGCCGATGGCAAGGGCGGCAACACCGGCTGGCTGCTGGCTGACGGCACGCTGCACAAGCTCGACATCGCCACGGGAATGGTCTCGATGCACGGCAAGATCGCCGGTCTCAACGCACCGGCGCGCGATGTCGCCGCGCTGTCGGCCAACTGAGGCACCGGGCATCGCATCTGCCCGATTGCATATCTGACGAGACCAGGACCGCCAGCCCAGCGATGGGTTGGCGGTCGCTTTTTGGCCTTACCATTTTGTCATGTTTCACTCACGCTTCTGCAAGACGTGCCGTGCTTTGGTTGCGCAGTCTTGCGATCAAGCTGCCGGAATCGAGCCCGGCAGCCGGACAAAAGCCGGAGGAAGGCCATGGCAGCACCACGCGACCCGGGAATGGCCACGCTGGCTTTGCACCGCTTTGGGCTGGGTGCGCGGCCCGGCGATCTGGCCAGAATCGGCGCGGATGCACGTGATCTCTTCACCGACGAAGTGAAGCAAAAGCGGGTGGTCAGCCCGCAAGGCATCGAATTTTCCGGCGTTGCGACGCTGGGCCCGGCAGTTGCTGCCTTTCAGGAACAGGAGCGGCGCGAGCGCGAGACACGCCGGGCCCCGCCGCGCACAGACATGGCCGCCGCGCGCGCAGCGAGCCGGGCTGTGATCGAGCA
>JANMMX010000324.1:0-22163 GCA_031373605.1 Allobosea sp.
CACAAGCCCGATCGGCGCAAAGTCATCGGGCTTATACTTGACGTCCGGATAGATCGAGTAAGACGCAGCATTGGTGCCGCTGTTGCCGATGACGATGGTGTAGCCATCGGGTGCGGCTTGCGCTGCGCGGGTCAGTGCAATAGAGCCACCTGCCCCGCCCATGTTCTCGATGACGATGCGCTGGCCGACAATCTTGCCGATTTCTTCCGCCGCCAGCCGCGCGATCACGTCAGAGCTGCCGCCAGCCGCAAATGGCACGATCATGGTGATCGGCTTGCTCGGATAGGCATCCTGGGCGACCAACGGGGCCGATGCAATGGTGGCAGCACCAAAACCGGCCAGGCCTGCAAAAGCAATCCGGCGTGTGATCGTGAACATTCTCATCTCCCATGGGCTTGCGACTGTCAGCGTCGCTTGCTTGCATCATTGAGCAGATGAATGCGCTTGCACAACAAAAAAGGCGCCCCTGAAGGCGCCCTTTTCATATCATTCCGGAGAACGCGCCAATCAGGCTGCGTCATCCATGACTTCCACAGGGCCTGATCCCTTGCCCTTGGCATCGACATCTCGGTCAACAACTTCGATGATCGCCATCGGCGCGTTGTCACCGAAGCGGAAACCGGCCTTCATGATGCGCAGGTAGCCACCATGGCGCTCCTTGTAGCGGGGAGCGAGCACATCAAACAGCTTCTTCACCAGCTCGGCATCGCGCAGCTGCGCAATGGCCTGGCGGCGGGCATGCAGATCGCCGCGCTTGCAGAGCGTGACCAGCTTCTCGACGATGGGACGCAGGTCCTTCGCCTTGGGCAGTGTGGTGACGATCTGCTCGTGCTTGACGAGCGCCTGGGACATGTTCGCGAACATCGCCTTGCGGTGCTCGACAGAACGGTTGAAACGACGGCCTCTGAAACCGTGACGCATGGATTTGGCTCCTTCGTTGTTACGCCCGCCGTGCCACGGTACGGGCGTCTGTTATGGGCGAGTGGTGAGCAGCGAATGGCGAATGGAAAAATTCACTATTCGCCATTCGATATTCGCGCCCTCAATAATGCTCTTCAAAGCGCTTTGCGAGCTCTTCGATGTTCTCAGGCGGCCAGCCGGTCACGTCCATGCCAAGGTGCAGACCCATCGTGGCCAGCACTTCCTTGATCTCGTTGAGCGACTTGCGGCCGAAATTCGGCGTCCGCAGCATCTCGGCTTCCGACTTGAGGATCAGGTCGCCGATATAGACGATGTTGTCGTTCTTCAGGCAGTTCGCCGAACGGACCGAAAGTTCCAGTTCATCGACCTTCTTGAGCAGGGCCGGGTTGAAGGGCAGCTGCGGCGCGGCCGAAACGGCCTCTTCCTTGCGCGGCTCTTCGAACGTGATGAACACAGCCAGCTGATCCTGCAGGATGCGGGCGGCGAGCGCGATTGCATCTTCCGGGGTCAGCGAACCGTTGGTCTCGATCTGCAGCGTGAGCATGTCGCGATCAAGGTTCTGGCCCTCGCGGGTATTTTCAACGCGATAGGAGACCTTGCGCACCGGAGAATACAGCGAGTCGACCGGGATCAGGCCAATCGGCGCATCTTCCGGGCGGTTCTGCTCGGACGTGACATAGCCCTTGCCGGTGTTGACCGTGAATTCCATGCGCATCTCGGCGCCCTCGTCCAGCGTGCAGAGCACGAGGCCGGGGTTCAGGATCTGCACATCGCCAACGGTGTTGATGTCGCCAGCAGTGACCGTGCCAGGCCCGGTCTTGCGAAGCGTCATGCGCTTTGGGCCTTCGCCCTGCATCTTGACGGCAATCATCTTGATGTTCAGCACGATGTCGGTGACGTCTTCACGCACGCCGGCAATCGATGAGAACTCGTGCAACACGCCGTCGATCTGCACGGCAGTCACAGCCGCGCCCTGCAGCGAGGACAGCAGCACACGGCGCAGTGCATTGCCGAGCGTCATACCAAAGCCGCGCTCCAGCGGGCGGGCAATGATGGTGGCGTGGCGCTTGGGGTCATCCCCCAGCTTGATTTCGAGTTTGTTGGGCTTGGACAGGTCTTGCCAATTCTTGCTGATCACAGCCGCACTCCTGAAAATATGGGATGCCTGAAAGGGTCAAACACTTGACCCGGACGGCGACATGCGGCGCCCCGTGGCGCCGCAGCGGAACGCAAACCTCAGACGCGACGGCGCTTGCGCGGACGGCAGCCATTGTGCGGGATCGGCGTGGTATCGCGGATCGACGTCACGGTGAAACCGGCTGCCTGCAACGCGCGCAGAGCCGACTCACGACCCGAACCGGGACCCGTTACCTCAACTTCCAGCGTGCGCATGCCATGCTCGGCAGCCTTGCGGGCTGCATCTTCAGCCGCAACCTGCGCGGCATACGGGGTCGACTTCCGCGAACCCTTGAAGCCCATGGTGCCTGCGGACGACCAGGAGATCGTGTTGCCCTGCGCATCGGTGATGGTGATCATCGTGTTGTTGAACGAGGCGTTCACGTGAGCGACGCCCGACACGATGTTCTTGCGTTCGCGACGGCGGACGCGTGTGGCTTCTTTTGCCATGGTCTTTCTCTTCCTTCAGACGCGCCCGTCATTCCAGGCGCTGGGGAGTTGTTTCGAGGTGAGTAGCGAATGGCGAGTAGCGAATGGAGCAGCGAGATAAGCAACTCGCCACTCCCTATTCGCAATTCGCCTTATTTCTTCTTGCCGGCAATCGCCTTCGGCTTGCCCTTGCGGGTGCGGGCGTTGGTGTGCGTGCGCTGGCCACGGACCGGCAAGCCACGGCGATGGCGCAGGCCACGGTAGCAACCCAGATCCATCAGACGCTTGATGTTGGTGGAAACCTCACGGCGCAGATCGCCCTCGACCAGATAGTCGCGGTCAATTGCTTCACGAATCTGCAGGATTTCAGCGTCGGTCATCTGATTCACACGGCGCTCGGCCGGGATGTTGACCTTCTGGCAGATTTCGGACGCGAACTTCGCACCAATGCCGTGGATATACTGCAATGCAATGACGACACGCTTGTTCGTCGGGATGTTAACGCCAGCAATACGGGCCATGCCCAATTCTCCATGTCAGGCAGCGCAACGGCATTCCGCAGCACCGCAGAAAAAAGACCCCGCGTCCGGTGGAGCCCGGCTCATGCGAGAGGTTTGCCGTCTCACGACAAAAACGACACTGCCCCTTCTTCCGAAGGTATCGGTATCGCTGAATCGAGAACCGGATGCCGGTGCATAGTCGCTGAAGGAACACGCGTCAACTGCAGCGCAGCATAAATCACGGCGCGACGAGGACTTTGGCAGCCAAAAGCATCAGCCGCCCAGCGCCTTGGCAATATCAGCCGTCACCAAAGCAATCGGCTGCATGCCGTCGATGGCCGTCAGCTGACCCCGCTTGGCATAATAAGGTGCCACGATGGCCGTGTCGCGATTATACGCGGCAAGCCGGGTCTTGAAAACGTCCGGGTCGTCGTCCTTGCGCACCGGCTGACCTGCAGCCTTGGCCTCAGCAGCACGGTTCATGATGCGGTCAACCAGCTTGGTCTGGTCAACATGCAGCTCCAGCACGGCATCGAGCTTGAGCTGATTGGCAGCAAGCATCGCGTCCAGCGCCTCGGCCTGGGCGACCGTGCGCGGAAAGCCATCAAGGATGAAGCCCTTGCGCGCGTCCGGCTCCTGGATGCGGTCAGCGATGATGCCGATCACAATTTCGTCCGAGACAAGCGCGCCTGATTCCATCACCGCCTTGGCCTGTTTCCCAATCGCAGTGCCGGCAGCAACCGCTGCGCGCAGCATGTCACCCGTGGAGAGCTGCGGAATCCCGTGGCGCTCGGTAATGAGCGCCGCCTGCGTGCCCTTGCCTGCGCCCGGAGGCCCCAAAAACACCAACCTCATGATCGCACAGCCCCCTCAAGCCCAACCGCATCAGATAGCTCTCAGCGCCTTGGGCCCCGAAGCTTCGCCTTCTTCACCAGCCCCTCGTATTGATGGGCCAGCAGATGTCCATGGACTTGCGCCACGGTGTCCATCGTCGTTGTCACCACGATAAGCAGCGACGTGCCGCCCAGCAAGATGATCGGAATCTGGGCATAGGAGATCATGAACTCGGGGATAAGACAGACCAAAGTCAAATAGGCCGCGCCGATGACCGTGATCCGCGTCAGCACTTTGTCGATATGCTCTGCCGTGCGCTCGCCTGGCCGGATGCCGGGGATGAACCCGCCCTGCTTCTTCATGTTGTCCGCCGTCTCCGTCGGGTTGAACACGATGGCGGTGTAGAAAAAGCAGAAGAAGATGATGAGCGACGCATAGAGCAGCATGAACAGCGGCCGCCCGTGGCCAAGATAGGCCGCCAGCGTGGCCAGCACGCCCGTGCCGCCCGAAGCTTCCGAGAAGCTGGCAATGGTGGTCGGAAGCAACAGCAGAGATGAAGCAAAGATCGGCGGAATGACGCCTGCCGTGTTGAGCTTGAGTGGCAGGAATGAGGATTGCCCCTCATACATCTTGTTGCCAACCTGCCGCTTCGGATAGTTGATGAGCAGACGCCGCTGTGCCCGCTCGACAAAGACGCAGAGCGCAATGACGCCGATCGCCATGACGAACACCAGGAACAGCAGCCCGGTCGAGATCGCGCCCTGGCGGCCCAGCTCCATGGTCTGCGCCAGCTGTGCCGGGAATTCGGCGATGATGCCCGCGAAGATGATCATCGAAGAACCATTGCCGATGCCACGGCTGGTGATCTGCTCGCCCAGCCAGAGCAGGAACATCGTCCCGCCGACAAGCGTGATGACAGTCGAAACGATGAAGAACGGCCCCGGATCAAGCACGAGATTGCCTGACCCCTGCAGGCCGACCGCGATGCCCCAGGCCTGAAAAACGGCCAGCACGAGTGTGAGATAACGCGTGTACTGGTTGATGACCTTGCGGCCCTGCTCGCCTTCCTTCTTCAGCGCCTCAAGCGTCGGCACAACGCTGGTGAGCAGCTGCACGATGATGGAGGCGGAGATATAGGGCATGATGTTCAAGGCGAAGATGGCCAGACGGCCCACAGCGCCGCCCGAGAACATGTTGAACAAGCCCAGCACGCCGGTCTGCGTCTGCTTGAACAGCTCGGCAACCTGATCCGGGTTCATCCCCGGCAGCGGGATATAGGTGCCAAGCCGGAACACGATCAGCGCGCCAAGCGTGAACCAGATGCGCTTTTTGAGCTCATCGGCCTTGGCAAAGGCACCGAAATTCAGGTTTGAAGCCAGCTGTTCAGCAGCGGAAGCCATGTGCCGATCCTTAAAGTCATTGGTCGCATCAACATGCAAACGGCGGCCCGGGCCACTGGCCCTGCCGCCGTCGCAACAATCATGTAGAGACTGCGATCACGCCTGTGAAGCAGCAGCCAGAATTTTAACCGAGCCGCCAGCCTTCTCGATCGCGGCAACGGCCGACTTGGACGCGCCATAGACTTCGAAAGCCAACTTGGATGTCAGCTCGCCAATACCGAGGATCTTGACGCCGTCACGAGCCCGCGAGCAAACGCCGGCCGAGACAAGCGCCTCGACAGTGACGGTCGCGTTCGCATCGAGCCTGCCGGCCTCGACCGCCTGCTGGACGCGGCCAAGATTGACCTCGTTCAGATCGTTGCGGAACAGGTTGGTGAAGCCACGCTTGGGCAGGCGACGATGCAGCGGCATCTGGCCGCCTTCGAAGCCCTTCACTGCAACACCTGAGCGGGCCTTCTGACCCTTCACGCCGCGGCCACCAGTCTTGCCCTTGCCGGAACCTATGCCCCGGCCGACACGGATGCGCTCCTTCAGAGCGCCTTCGTTGTCACGAATGTCATTCAGTTTCATGTGACCACCCTCCTCAAGCCGCGTCGACGACGCGAACGAGGTGTGCAACCTTGGCGATCATGCCGCGCACCGCAGGGGTGTCGGTCAGGGTCGACTGGCGGCGGATCTTGTTGAGACCGAGACCGATCAGCGTGGCACGCTGGCTCTTGTCGCGGCGGATCGGCGAACCGGTCTGCTCAACGGTGACTGTTTTTGCTGTCGTTGCCATGATGGCTCGCCTCACGCTTCGGCAGAGGCATCGGTGCCAGCATCGCGACGACGCGCTTGCAGGGACGAAACCTTGAGATTGCGGCGGGCAGCGATCGAACGCGGGCTGTCCTCGTTCTTCAGCGCGTCGAAAGTGGCGCGAACGAGGTTGTAGGGGTTCGAAGAGCCGAGCGACTTGGACACAACGTCCTGCATGCCAACAGCTTCGAACACAGCGCGCATCGGACCACCAGCGATGATGCCGGTGCCTGCTGGCGCAGCCCGCAGGATGACCTTGCCGGCGCCGTGGCGACCGTTGACGTCATGATGCAGGGTGCGGCCTTCCTTGAGCGGAATGCGCACGAGGCCGCGCTTGGCAGCCTCTGTTGCCTTGCGAATGGCTTCCGGCACTTCGCGTGCCTTGCCGTGGCCAAAGCCAACGCGGCCCTTCTGGTCACCAACGACCACAAGCGCGGCGAAGCCGAAGCGACGGCCACCCTTCACAACCTTGGCCACACGATTGATGTGTACCAGCTTGTCGATAAATTCCGAGTCCTGCTCTTCGCGGTCCCGGCGACCATGGGGCTCTCTTGCCATGATATCCTCTTACTTGCGCGGGAACAGGCACCCTGCCCCGCTCGCTCGAGCGCCCCGGATGGGGCGACGTTCTAGACAGCAACTCAGGCTTCGGATCAGAAGCTGAGCCCACCCTCGCGGGCAGCCTCGGCCAGCGCCTTGACGCGACCGTGATACATGTAGGCGCCACGGTCGAACACGACCTCCTTGACGCCGGCCTTGATGGCGCGCTCGGCAATCATCTTGCCGATCGTGCTGGCGGCCTCGACATTCGCGCCCGACTTGATGGACGGACGCACATCCTTGTCCAGCGTCGACACCGAAGCGAGGGTCACACCCTGCACGTCGTCGATGATCTGGGCATAGATCTGCTTGCCCGTGCGATGCACGGACAGACGGACGCGGCCATTGGCTGCGGCCTTGATGGCGCGGCGGACACGTGCCCGGCGGCGCGCAGTCGTCTTGTTCTGCTGGCTCATGGCTGTGATTCCGGACCTTACTTTTTCTTGCCTTCCTTGCGGAAGATGAATTCGTTTGCGTACTTGACGCCCTTGCCCTTGTAAGGCTCGGGGCCGCGATAATCACGGATCTCGGCAGCAGTCTGGCCAACAGCCTGCTTGTCGATGCCGCTGATCAGGATTTCCGTCGGCTTGGGTGTCACCACCGTAATGCCTTCGGGAATCACATAGTCGATGTCGTGGCTGTAGCCGAGCGAAAGCTTCAGGGTCTTGCCCTGGGCTGCCGCCTTGTAGCCAACGCCGTTGATCTCGAGCTTCTTTTCGAAACCGGCGGTGACACCAACCATCAGGTTCTGAACCCGGGCACGCGATGTGCCCCAGAGCGAACGCGCAACCTTCGACTTCGATCGCGGCTGAACGGCAATCATGCCGTTTTCCATCACGACCGAGACATCATCAGGCACGTGGAAGGACAACTCGCCCTTCGTGCCCTTCACACTCACCAGTTGCCCAGACACGCTGGCGGTCACGCCAGCAGGAACGGGCACAGGCTTTTTTCCAATACGAGACATCTGAATTCTCCCATAAGCTGCGCAGCAGCCAGGTCAGAGCACTTGGCTCAGAACACCTGGCAGAGCACTTCGCCGCCCACGTTCTGCTCGCGAGCACTGTGATCGGACATCACGCCCTTGGGAGTCGACACAATCACCACACCGAGGCCATCGGCCACGCGGGGCATTGTATCAACCGACGAATAGACACGACGGCCGGGCTTCGACACGCGCGAGATCGACCGGATGACCGGTGCGCCCTCGTAGTATTTCAGCTCGATGTCGAACTCGGTCCGGCCATCGCCGAACTCGGTGGTCTCATAACCGCGGATATAGCCTTCCGACTGCAGCACATCGAGAACGCGTGCACGCAGCTTGGAACCGGGGGTCGAAACACGCGACTTGCGACGCAGCTGCGCATTCCGGATGCGGGTCAGCATATCGCCAAGGGGATCATTGATAGCCATGATTCAACCTCCTCACCAGCTCGACTTCACAAGACCTGGAATCAGGCCCTTGTTGCCAAGCTCGCGCAGTGCAATGCGTGACACTTTCATCTTGCGATAGACGGCGCGCGCACGCCCCGACACTTCGCAGCGGTTCCGAACCCGTGTCGGGTTCGAATTGCGCGGCAATTCGGCCAGCTTCAGGCGAGCGGTGAACCGCTCATCCATCGACTTGCCTTCGTCATTGGCTATTGCAAGAAGACGCAACCGCTTGCCGGTGAATTGCTTCACCAGCTTTCTGCGACGGTTGTTCTTCTCGACCGAGCTTTTCTTCGCCATCGATCTCTCCTGGTGTCCGCGTAAGAGCTTTTCAGCTCACTGCCGGAACGGGAAGTTGAAATGCCTGAGGAGCGCACGCGCCTCATCGTCAGTCTTGGCTGTGGTGCAGACAATCACGTCCATACCCCAGACCGCATCCACCTTGTCGTAATTGATCTCAGGAAACACGATGTGCTCCTTGATGCCGCAAGCAAAGTTGCCACGACCATCAAACGACTTGGGATTCAGGCCGCGAAAATCGCGAACGCGCGGCAGCGCAATCGTGACCAGACGGTCCATGAAATCATACATGCGCGCCTTGCGCAGCGTCACCTTGGCACCAACTGGCATACTCTCGCGCAGCTTGAAGCCGGCGATGGCCAGACGGGACTTGGTGACAACCGGACGCTGTCCGGCAATCAAGGCAAGATCGCCAGCTGCGCTGTCAACCTTCTTCTTGTCTGCGGTGGCCTCGCCAACGCCCATGTTGATGACGATCTTCTCGACGATCGGCACTTCCATGGCGTTCTTGTAGCCGAATTCAGCGATCATGGCGGGCCGGACGACCTCGTCAAAATGCTTCTTCATGCGCGGCGTATAGGCCGCTGTTGCGGGCTCAGCCATCGATCAGATCTCCTGAACGCTTGGCGAAACGGACCTTGCGGCCATCTGCCAGAACTTTGAAACCAACACGTGTCGCCTTGCCATCCTTCGGATCGGCAACGGCAATGTTCGAAAGCTGGATCGGCGCTTCCTTGGAAAGGATGCCACCCTCCTGGCCCTGAGACGCCTTGGTGTGACGCTTGACCTGATTGACGCCCCGGACGAGCGCGCGGCCGTCCTTCGGCATCACCTGGATAACTTCGCCGCCCTTGCCCTTGTCACGGCCAGCCAGCACGACGACCTTGTCGCCCTTCTTGATCTTTGCAGCCATCACAGCACCTCAGGCGCGAGCGAGATGATCTTCATGTGGTTCTTGGCGCGAAGCTCGCGCGGAACCGGTCCGAAGATACGGGTCCCGACAGGCTCTTTCTGATTGTTGATCAGCACGGCGGCGTTGCGGTCGAAGCGGATCACCGATCCATCGACGCGGCGCACATCCTTGGCGGTGCGCACAACGACAGCCTTCATGACATCGCCCTTCTTCACGCGACCGCGTGGAATGGCTTCCTTGATCGACACGACAATGATGTCGCCGATCCGCGCATATCTGCGCTTCGATCCACCGAGGACCTTGATGCACATCACACGACGCGCACCGGAATTGTCGGCGACCTCAAGATTCGTCTGCACCTGGATCATTGGCCTTGATCCCTTCCAAATGTTTCAGTCCGGTTTCCGACTGCGGCCCGCAGGCCTGCAACCGGACTTCGGCTGACGGGTCCACCCTTAAAGAGGGGCGTCCCTGGTCTCCAAAAAACGTTACGCCTTCGGCGCACCGTCCAGCACAACCCAGCTCTTCAACTTCGAGATGGGCTTTGATTCCTCGATCCAGACCAGGTCACCCGCCTTGAAGCGCTGGGCTTCATCATGGGCATGATAGTTCTTGGTCCGGCGAACCGTCTTCTTCAGCAGAGGGTGCGTATAACGACGCTCCACCTTCACCACAACTGTTTTGTTCTGCTTGTCGCTGACGACGACGCCCTGCAGTACGCGCTTAGGCATGATTTTCTCCTCAGGCCTTCGCAGCCACAGGCGCAGCACCGGTCTTGGCACGCTGCAAGGTCTTGACGCGGGCGATGTCCTTGCGGACCTCGGTCACCCGCGCGGTGTTTTCCAGCTGGCCGGTGGCCCGCTGGAACCGCAGGTTGAACTGCTCCTTCTTCAGCTTCAGGAGCTCGTCCTGCAGCTGGTCGACAGACATGACCTTCAGGTCAGACAGGCGTTGTGTTGATTTCATGATCCTGCCCTCACTCGGCAATGCGCTGAATGAAACGCGTCTTGATCGGCAGCTTGGCGGCGCCCAGGCGCAGTGCCTCACGTGCGGTTTCTTCGGCAACGCCGTCGATCTCGAACATGATGCGGCCAGGCTTGACCTTGGCTGCCCAGAATTCCGGCGCGCCCTTGCCCTTGCCCATGCGGACTTCGGTCGGCTTCTTGGAAACTGGCACATCCGGGAAGATGCGGATCCAGACACGGCCGGCGCGCTTCATGGCACGCGTGATCGCGCGGCGGGCCGCCTCGATTTGACGGGCAGTAACGCGCTCGGGCATCAATGCCTTCAGGCCGAACTGGCCAAAATTGAGATCCGTGCCGCCCTTCGCCGTGCCGCTGATGCGGCCTTTGAACTGCTTGCGGAACTTGGTTCGCTTTGGTTGCAACATGGCGCTTCTCGATCAGACTTACGCGGCCTGGTCACGACGGTTGCCGCCGGAACGGCCGCCCTCGTCTGACTGGCGCTTTTCCTGGGCCATCGGGTCATGCTCAAGGATTTCACCCTTGAAGATCCAGACCTTGATGCCGCAGGTCCCATAGGTGGTGAAGGCTGTGCCGACACCATAGTCAACATCGGCACGCAGCGTGTGCAGCGGAACCCGACCCTCGCGATACCATTCCTGGCGCGCGATTTCGGCGCCGCCAAGACGGCCCGAGCAATTGATCCGGATGCCCTCTGCGCCAAGACGCATGGCCGACTGGACGGCCCGCTTCATGGCACGGCGAAACGCGACGCGGCGTTCGAGCTGCTGTGCAATCGAGTCAGCGACAAGTGTCGCATCGATCTCGGGCTTGCGCACCTCGACAATGTTGATCGCGACATCAGCCTTGGTCATCTTCATGACCGCCTGACGCAGCTTCTCGATGTCGGCGCCCTTCTTGCCAATCACCACACCCGGGCGCGCCGAATAGATGGTGACGCGGCACTTCTTGTGCGGACGCTCGATGATGATCTTGGAGATCGCGGCAGCTTTCAGCAGCTTCATCAGCATGGCGCGGATGGCCATGTCCTCATGCAGCAGCTGACCATATTCACCCTTGCGGGCGAACCAGCGCGAATCCCAGGTCCGGTTGATGCCGAGGCGCAGACCGATCGGATTGATTTTCTGACCCATACCTAACTCCTCAAGCCTGTGGCGCGGCGACTTCGCGCACCACAATCGTGATGTTGGCGAATGGCTTCAGGATCCGGGCACCGCGACCGCGGGCACGGGCATGGAAACGCTTCATGACGAGCGCCTTGCCAACGAAAGCCTGGGCAACGACCAGATCATCGACATCGAGATCATGGTTGTTCTCGGCGTTGGCGATGGCGCTCTGCAGGCACTTGCGCACATCCAGCGAAATCCGCTTACGCGAGAATTCGAGATCAGCGAGCGCTGTTGCGACCTTCTTGCCACGGATCAGCTGCGCAAGCAGGTTCAGCTTCTGGGGGCTGACGCGCAGATTGCGCGCAACCGCCAGGGCCTCATTGCTGGGCAGGGCCCGGGGAGCGGATGGCTTACCCATGGCTCACTTCCTCTTGGCTTTTTTGTCAGCCGCGTGACCGGTGAAGGTCCGCGTCGGCGAGAACTCGCCGAACTTGTGACCGACCATCTCTTCTGAGACGAAGACGGGCACATGCTTCTGACCGTTGTGCACACCAAAGGTCTGCCCAACGAATTGCGGAAGGATCGTGGAGCGACGGCTCCAGATCTTGATAACCTCGGCCCGACCCGCCGAACGGGCGGCCTCGGACTTTTTCAGAAGGTATCCGTCTACAAACGGACCTTTCCAAAGCGAACGCGCCATGACGGACCTCAGTTCTTCTTCTTGCGTGCGTGACGGCTCGACACGATGAATGTGTCAGTCCGCTTGTTCGAGCGAGTCTTCTTGCCCTTGGTCGGCTTGCCCCAGGGCGTGACCGGATGACGACCACCAGAGGTGCGGCCTTCGCCGCCACCATGGGGATGGTCAACAGGGTTCATCGAGACGCCGCGGTTATGCGGCATCCGGCCAAGCCAGCGAGAGCGCCCGGCCTTGCCAAGGTTGATGTTCATGTGGTCCGGGTTTGAGACCGCACCGACCGTTGCATAGCACAAGCCGCCAATCAGGCGCTGCTCTCCGGACTTCAGACGCACGATCACATAGCCCTGGTCGCGGCCAACGATCTGCGCATAGTTGCCAGCCGAGCGGGCAAGCGCCCCACCCTTGCCGATCTTCAGCTCGACATTGTGCACGATCGTGCCAACCGGCAGGCTGGCCATCGGCGCAGCGTTACCGGGTTTAACGTCAACCTGTTCACCGGACACAACCGTATCACCGACCGCAAGACGCTGCGGTGCAATGATATAGGCCTGCTCGCCGTCCTGATACTTGATCAGGGCGATGAATGCCGTGCGGTTCGGATCATACTCCAGGCGCTCGACAACGGCTGGAATGCCATCCTTGCCGCGACGCTTGAAATCGATAATCCGGTAGGTCTGCTTGTGACCACCGCCGCGAAAACGGACAGTGATCCGACCTGTATTGTTACGACCGCCCGAGGACGACTTGCCCTGGGTCAGCGCCTTGACCGGCTTGCCCTTGTAGAGCTCACTGCGGTCTACGATCACGAGCTGGCGAAGGCTCGGCGTGATCGGCTTGAAATGCTTCAAAGCCATGGAAACGCTCCCTCGTCCTTACAGACCCGTGGTCACATCAATGGATTGGCCCTCTTCGAGGGTCACAACCGCCTTCTTCACATCCGACCGTTGGCCAAGACGCCCTTTGAAGAGCTTCTTCTTGCCCTGGGTCACCAGCGTGTTCACGCTCTTGACCTTCACGTCGAACAGCTTTTCGACAGCCGCCTTGATCTGCGGCTTCGTCGCGGTCGTGGCAACCTTGAACACAACCTTGTTCTGCTCGGAGAGCGCGGTTGCCTTCTCGGTGATAACCGGACCCCGGATCACATCATAATGGCGCGGATCGATGCTCATTTGAAGCGCGCCTCCAGCGCATCGACAGCAGCGCGTGTCAGCACAAGCTTCTCACGACGCAGGATGTCATAGACGTTGATGCCCTGCACCGGCAGCACATCGACATTGGGAATCGACCGAGCGGCCAGACCGAAGTTCACATCGATCTCGGCGCCGCCGATCACAAGTGCGCTGGACAGCCCGAGCTTGGCAAACTGCTCCTTGAGCGCCTTCGTCTTCGGCTCGGACAATTTGGCGTCATCAACAATGATGATGCCGGACGTCCTGGCCTTGGATGACAGCGCATGAAGCAGCGCCATGGCGCGAACCTTCTTGGGCAGATCATGGGCATGGTCGCGAACGACCGGCCCGAAAGCCTTGCCACCGCCGCGGAACTGCGGCGCGGAAGCTGCACCGTGGCGAGCGCCACCAGTGCCCTTCTGCTTGTATATCTTCTTGCGGCTGCGATTGACTTCGCTGCGGCCCTTGGTCTTGTGCGTGCCGGCGCGGCGCTTTGCCAGCTGGTAGCGGACCATGCGGGCCAAGATGTCAGCGCGCGGCTCGAGGCCATAAATCGCATCCGACAGCTCGACCGAGCCAGCGTTGCCACCTTCGAGTGTGGTGATCTCAAGCTTCATCACACAGTCTCCTCAGCTGCAGGAGCGGGAGCCGCTTCAGGCGCATTTGCCACACGGAACTTGCCAGGAAGCGGAGCATCCTTCGGCAACGCACGCTTGACGGCGTCGCGAATGTGAATCCAGCCACCAGCGTGACCGGGAACGGCACCCTCGACCAGGATCAGCCCGCGCTCAACATCAGTCTGCACCACACGCAGGTTCTGCGTGGTGACGCGCTCGGTGCCGAGGTGGCCGGGCATCTTCTTGTTCTTGAAGGTCTTGCCAGGATCCTGACGGCCACCGGTCGAACCGATGGATCGGTGCGAGACCGAAACACCGTGCGTCGCCCGAAGACCGCCGAAGTTCCAGCGCTTCATGCCACCGGCAAAGCCCTTGCCGAGTGTCGTGCCGCTGACATCGACGAATTGCCCGACCACGAAATGGTCAGCAGTCATCTCGGCGCCAACCGGCAGCATGGCGTCAGCAGACACGCGAAACTCGACGAGTTTCTGGCGCGGCTCGACATTGGCCACCGCGAAGTGCCCACGCTGGGCCTTCGAGACATTCTTCACCTTGGCGAGCTTCGTGCCGATCTGGACAGCCGAATAGCCATTCTTTTCAACCGTGCGCTGCGCGACAACCTGACAGGCATCGAGCTTGAGGACGGTCACGGGAACATGTTCCCCGGCATCCGTAAAGATGCGGGTCATCCCGACTTTCTGTGCAATCACACCGGAACGCATCGGTGCACACCTTCTTCTGGGGTCATGCTCAGCCAGTGGAATGGCGGCAGAGGACCCGGCGAAAATCAGAGCTTGATTTCAACATCCACGCCGGCGGCGAGATCAAGCTTCATGAGGGCATCGACCGTCTGTGGTGTCGGGTCGACAATATCAAGCACGCGCTTGTGCGTGCGGATTTCAAACTGCTCGCGCGACTTCTTGTCGATGTGCGGCGAGCGGTTGACCGTGAAACGCTCGATGAGCGTCGGCAGCGGGATGGGTCCGCGTACCTGAGCGCCGGTCCGCTTCGCGGTCGACACGATCTCGCGCGTTGAAGCATCGAGAATGCGATGGTCGAACGCCTTGAGGCGGATCCGGATGTTCTGGCCGTTCATGGTCAATCTCCGTGGAGCAAACGGCGGGGAACCAGCAAGGCCCCTCGCCTGTTCTCCGTTCCTTACGCGATGATTTCGCCGACGACGCCCGCACCAACGGTGCGGCCACCTTCACGAATGGCGAAACGCAGGCTCTTCTCCATGGCGATCGGCACGATCAGCACGACTTCCATGGAGATGTTGTCGCCCGGCATCACCATCTCGGTGCCCTCAGGCAGCGAGACCACGCCGGTCACGTCCGTCGTGCGGAAGTAGAACTGCGGGCGATAGTTGGTAAAGAACGGAGTATGACGGCCGCCCTCTTCCTTGGTGAGGATGTAGGCCTCGGCCTTGAACTTGGTGTGCGGCTTCACGGAACCCGGCTTGCAGAGCACCTGGCCCCGCTCGACGTCTTCACGCTTCGTGCCACGCAGCAGCGCGCCGATGTTGTCGCCAGCCTGGCCCTGATCGAGCAGCTTGCGGAACATTTCAACGCCGGTAACGGTGGTCTTGACGGTGTCCTTCAGACCAACGATCTCGATTTCCTCGCCGACCTTCACGATGCCGCGCTCGACGCGACCGGTGACGACGGTGCCGCGACCCGAGATCGAGAACACGTCTTCGACCGGCATCAGGAACGGCTGGTCGATCGGACGATCCGGCTGCGGGATGTATTCATCAACGGTCTTCATCAGCGCGATGATGGCATCGCGACCGATGGTCGGCTGCGTGTCATTCAAAGCGCAGACAGCTGAACCCTTGGTGATCGGAATGTCATCGCCCGGGAAATCATACTTCGAAAGAAGCTCGCGAATTTCCAGCTCAACCAGCTCGAGAAGCTCGGGATCATCAACAAGATCGACCTTGTTCATGAACACGACCAGCGCCGGAACGCCAACCTGACGGGCAAGCAGGATGTGCTCGCGGGTCTGGGGCATCGGGCCGTCAGCAGCAGACACGACAAGGATGCCACCATCCATCTGGGCAGCACCGGTGATCATGTTCTTCACATAATCGGCGTGGCCAGGGCAATCGACGTGCGCATAGTGGCGGTTGGCGGTCTCGTACTCGACATGGGCGGTCGAGATCGTGATGCCACGAGCCTTCTCTTCCGGAGCCTTGTCGATCATGTCGTAGGCCGTGAAGGTCGCGCCGCCGGACTCGGCGAGGATCTTCGTGATCGCTGCGGTCAGCGAGGTCTTGCCATGGTCAACGTGGCCGATGGTGCCAATGTTGCAATGGGGCTTCGTGCGGGCGAATTTCTCTTTGGCCATGACCAAAACTCCGTGTTTCAGAGCGACGTGCTATCGGGTTGACGGGATCGTTAAGCGTAGAAATCAGGCGTACTTCGTGACTAGGCGTACTTGGCAACGACCTTCTCGGCCTCATTGCGCGGCACTTCCTCGTAGTGATCGAACTGCATGGTGTAGTTGGCGCGACCCTGGCTGAACGAGCGCAGCTGGTTCACGTAACCGAACATATTGGCCAGCGGAACCATCGCATTCACGATGACCGCGTTGCCGCGCATGTCCTGGCCCTGGATCTGGCCACGGCGAGAGTTGAGATCGCCGATGACCGAACCCGTGTAGTCCTCAGGTGTCACCACCTCGACCTTCATCACCGGCTCCAGCAAGACGCAGCTGGCCCTGTTCAGAGCTTCACGCAAGCCCTGGCGGGCGGCAATTTCGAATGCGAGTGCGGACGAATCCACCTCGTGATAGGCGCCATCGATCAGCTCGACCTTGATGTCGACGATCGGGAAGCCCGCGATCACGCCGGAACCGATAACACTCTCGAGGCCTTTTTCGACGCCAGGGATGTATTCCTTGGGAACAGCACCGCCGACGACCTTGCTCTCGAACACGAAACCGGAACCCGGCTCGCCCGGAAGCAGGTTGAACTTGATCTTGGCGAACTGGCCCGAACCGCCCGACTGCTTCTTGTGAACGTAGTCATGGCCTTCGACGGCACGACCGACCTTCTCGCGATAGGCAACCTGAGGCGCGCCAATGTTGGCATCGACCTTGTAGGTGCGGCGCAGGATGTCGACCTTGATGTCGAGATGCAGTTCGCCCATGCCCTTCAGGATCGTCTGGCCAGATTCCTGGTCGGTCGACACGCGGAAGGATGGGTCCTCGGCAGCGAGCTTGGCCAGAGCCATGCCCAGCTTTTCCTGGTCAGCCTTGGACTTCGGCTCGATCGCGATCGTGATGACCGGCTCGGGGAATTCCATGCGCTCAAGGATCACAGGCTTGGTCGGATCGCACAGCGTGTCGCCGGTGCGCACATCCTTCAGGCCAGCCAGCGCGACGATGTCGCCGGCATGCGCTTCCTTGATGTCTTCGCGGTTGTTCGCGTGCATCAGAAGCATGCGACCAACACGCTCCTTCTTGTCACGGGTGGTGTTGACGACCGGCGAGCCGGAGTCGATGCGACCAGAATAAACGCGGCAGAAGGTGATGGTGCCGACGAACGGATCGTCCATGATCTTGAACGCGAGCATGGAGAAAGGATCAGAGTCGAGCGGCATGCGCACCGTCTCTTCTTCCGTGTTGAAATCGATGCCCTTGATGGCACCACGATCAACCGGCGACGGCAGAAAATCAACAACTGCATCAAGAAGTGGCTGCACACCTTTGTTCTTGAAGGCAGAACCACAAAACACGGGATGGAAGGCGCGGCGCTGCACGGCCGTGCGGACCAGACGGCGAAGCGTAACCTCGTCCGGCTCGGTGCCTTCGAGATAAGCCTCCATCACGGCATCGTCCATTTCGACGGATGCCTCGAGGAGCTTCATGCGATATTCGAGCGCCTTTTCCTTAAGGTCAGCCGGAATTTCGACTTCCTCGAAAGTGGCGCCCAGAGCCTCGCCATTCCAGACGATGCCCTTCATCTTCACCAGATCAACCACGCCGACGAAATCGGACTCGGCACCAATCGGGATCTGAAGGCAGACAGGCTTCCCAGCGACGCGATCAACGATGTCGGCAACGCAGCGATAGAAATCAGCGCCGATCTTGTCCATCTTGTTGACGAAAACGATGCGCGGCACGTCATACTTGTCGGCCTGGCGCCAGACGGTCTCGGTCTGCGGCTCGACGCCCTGGTTGCCATCCAGCACGCAAACAGCACCGTCCAGCACGCGCAGCGAACGCTCGACCTCGATGGTGAAATCGACGTGGCCGGGAGTATCGATGATGTTCAGGCGCTTTTCACGCCAGACGCAGGTGGTCGCAGCAGAGGTGATCGTGATTCCACGCTCCTGCTCCTGCTCCATCCAATCCATGGTGGCAGCGCCATCATGGACTTCGCCGATCTTGTGCGACTTGCCGGTGTAATACAGCACGCGCTCAGTCGTCGTCGTCTTCCCGGCATCGATGTGGGCCATGATGCCGAAATTACGGTAGTCTTCGATTGCGTGTGTGCGGGCCATCGTGATGATCTCTGTCGGTCTGGAGCGGGCGGGTTACCAGCGGTAATGGGAGAAGGCGCGGTTCGCCTCTGCCATCCGGTGGGTGTCTTCACGCTTCTTCACGGCGTTTCCACGGTTGTTTGCAGCATCCATCAACTCGGCTGAAAGGCGCTCGACCATGGTCTTGTCATTGCGGCCACGGGCCGCTGTAATCAGCCAGCGGATCGCCAGCGCCTGGCGGCGCTCGGTGCGAACCTCGACCGGAACCTGGTAGGTGGCACCACCGACACGGCGTGAACGCACCTCGATGGCCGGGGCCACATTCTCGAGTGCCTGCTTGAACACATCAAGCGGGCTGCTCTTGATCTTGCCCTCGATGATGTCAAAGGCACCGTAGACGATCCGCTCGGCGGTCGACTTCTTGCCTTCATACATCACGGAGTTCATGAACTTCGTGACAATGATGTCACCGAACTTTGGGTCCGGAATGACTTCACGTTTCTCTGCACTGTGTCGGCGGGACATCGTCTTGTCTCCGGTTTAATTGGACGCTGCGGGTCGCCACCAGCCCTGTGCAGGCACATCGGCCAGGGCAACCCGCAGAAACTCGAGATTACTTCGGACGCTTGGCGCCATACTTGGAGCGGCGCTGCTTGCGGTTCTTGACACCCTGCGTGTCGAGCACGCCGCGCAGGATGTGGTAGCGCACGCCCGGCAAATCCTTCACGCGGCCGCCACGGATCATGACGACTGAGTGCTCTTGCAGGTTATGGCCTTCACCGGGAATGTAACCGATGACTTCGAAACCGTTGGTCAGGCGCACCTTGGCAACCTTGCGAAGCGCCGAGTTCGGCTTCTTCGGGGTTGTTGTGTAGACACGCGTGCAGACGCCGCGCTTCTGCGGGCAAGACTGCAGCGCGGGCGCGCTGTTGCGGGCTTTCACAGGCGACCGGGGCTTCCGGATCAACTGGCTGATTGTCGGCATTCTGGCCTCTCGCTCACGGAGCGTTTGGAAATACAGGTTCGATTGAATCCCCAGCCCGAAACACATGATGGCGCAAACAAAACCGCACCATCAGTCCCCTTTTAGGGTTCCTCAGGCGCGCCTGTCTGCAGAGGAACACAGTCACCCGTGTTCATGCTTCCCAAAATGTCGTCATTCGACGCTGGAAACCAGCGGTGTTTCGGTCGCGAAACTTGCATCGCCTTGGCGGCAGAGCAACAAACGTGTCCGACATCCGCTGTCAGTGCCGGGTGTATGACTCACCCCCCGACTCGCGTCAACACTTATTATCCCCGCGATGCTGCGCATTTTGCACCGCAACATGGAAAGCGCGGAAAGTGACAAAGAAAAAGGCCGCCCTGAGGCGACCTTTTCGTGTTCCGATCAGGAAACAGGGCCGCATTGCAGCTGATTCCTCACTCCGCGGCTGATGGCAGCGCCTCGGTGGCGGCCTTGTTGGCCCCCGCCTTCTGCGCCAGAATCAGGTCGTCACGACGCTGGGCGATCTCGCGGATGCGGGCAATGGTGGCGCCCGTGCCAGCGGGGATCAGAGACCCCACGATGACGTTCTCCTTGAGGCCTTCCAGCGTATCGACCTTGCCGTTGACCGCCGCCTCTGTGAGGACGCGGGTGGTCTCCTGGAAGGACGCCGCCGAGATGAAGGAACGGGTTTGCAGCGACGCCTTGGTGATGCCAAGCAGCACCGGAACGCCCTGGGCAGGCTTCTTGCCCTCTTCCTTCATCTTGGTGTTGATCTCTTCGAACTCGATCCGATCAATCTGGTCGCCCGGAATGATATCGGTGTCGCCGCTCTCGGTGATCTCGACCTTCTGCAGCATCTGGCGAACGATCACCTCGATGTGCTTGTCGTTGATCGCCACGCCCTGCAGACGGTAGACCTCCTGAATTTCATTGACGAGGTAAGCGGCAAGCTCCTCCACGCCCTTGATCGCCAGAATGTCGTGCGGCGCCGGGTTTCCATCGAGGATGTAATCCCCGATCTCGACCACATCGCCTTCCTGCAGGTGGATGTGCTTGCCCTTCGGAATCAGGTGCTCGACCGGATCCGTCCCGTCATGCGGAATGAGCGTCACACGCCGCTTGTTCTTGTAGTCACGGCCGAACTGGATGGTGCCAGCCTTCTCGGCAATGATCGCGGCATCTTTCGGACGACGGGCCTCGAACAGTTCTGCCACGCGCGGCAGACCGCCCGTGATGTCACGTGTCTTGGCGGAGTCCGTCGCGACACGGGCCAGCACGTCACCGGCCTTCACGCTGGAGCCAGGCTCCACCGAGATGATGCCATCGACAGGCAGGATGTAGCGGGCATCGCCGCCACGGGCGAGCTTCGCCACCTTGCCGTCGGAGCTTGCCACAGTGATCGCCGGACGCAGGTCAGCCGAACGGGCCGAGCTGCGCCAGTCGATGACGACACGCTTGCTGATGCCGGTCGCCTCGTCGGTCGTCTCGGTGATCGACATGCCGTCCACGAGATCCTCGTAGCCCGCCTTGCCGTCCACTTCGGCGAGGATGGGACGTGAATAGGGGTCCCACTCCGCAATGCGCTGGCCACGCTTGATCTTGTCACCCTCTTCGACGCGCAGCTTGGCGCCGAACTGGATTCGGTGAACCGCCCTCTCCGCCCCGTCCGGACCTGTGATGACGACCGCGATGTTGCGGGCCATCACGATCAGGTCCTTGTCGGAGTTGCGTGCCAGATTGGCGTTCCGGACCGTCACCGTGCCCTCGAAATTGGACTCGATGAACGACTGGTCAGCCAGCGTGGCGGCACCACCGATGTGGAAGGTGCGCATGGTGAGCTGCGTGCCCGGCTCACCGATCGACTGTGCGGCGATGACGCCGACGGCCTCGCCCATGTTGACTGGCGTGCCACGGGCAAGATCGCGCCCATAGCAGGTGGCGCAAACGCCATTCTTGGTTTCGCAGGTCAGCACCGAGCGGATCTTCACTTCCTGAACACCGGCAGCGTTGATCTTCTCGATGTCGCTTTCCTCGATCATGGTGCCGGCGGCAACGATGATGTTGCCGTCGATATCGACCACGTTCTCGGCAGCCGAGCGACCCAGGATACGGACCGCCAGCGAAGCCACGACCTGGCCTGCATCGACGATGGCGCGCATCTTGATGCCGTTCTGCGAGCCGCAATCATACTCGGAGATGATCGCGTCCTGCGCCACGTCCACCAGACGGCGGGTGAGATAACCCGAGTTGGCGGTCTTGAGCGCGGTGTCGGCGAGGCCCTTGCGGGCGCCGTGCGTCGAGTTGAAGTACTCAAGCACGTCCAGGCCTTCCTTGAAGTTCGAGATGATGGGCGATTCAATGATCTCGCCGGACGGCTTGGCCATCAGGCCGCGCATGGCAGCGAGCTGCTTCATCTGCGTGGGCGAGCCACGGGCGCCGGAATGGCTCATCATGTAGATCGAGTTGATCGGCTTGTCGCGGCCGTTCGCATCCTTCTTGACCGCAGAAATGCGCAGCATCATCTCGGCCGCCAGCTTGTCCGAGCACTTGGCCCAGGCATCGACGACCTTGTTGTACTTCTCGCCCTGCGTGATGAGGCCGTCCTGATACTGCTGCTCGTAATCCTTGGCGAGCACGCGCGTCTCATCGACGATCTGCCACTTGTTCTCGGGGATGACCATGTCGTCCTTGCCGAACGAGATGCCTGCCTTGAACGCGTGGGTGAAGCCCAGGCTCATGATGCGATCGCAGAAGATAACCGATTCCTTCTGACCGCAGCCGCGATAGACGGCGTCGATCATTCCGGAAATCTCCTTC
>JANMMX010000335.1:0-2181 GCA_031373605.1 Allobosea sp.
GCAGATGGAGGCGCTGGGCTGGGACAAGCTCATGCAGACCCTGCGCGAGCGCCTTGCCGAGCAGAAAGGCCGCCATCAGGGCGGCTCCAAATGGATCGGCACCGGCGGCACCTCGCCCTTTGGCGCCTATGGCGACAACCCGGAAGGCATCCGCATCGGCCAGGAGGGCAATCGCAATTTTCGCGCCGTCAAGGTCTGGGACCAGCGCGAATTCAAGGATTTTGACGATGCGCGCGAGCTTGGCGTGCGCAACATGCGCCTTGCCCTGCGCAAGCTCCGGCGCTTTGCCCGCACCGGCAGCGCCGAGGAGCTGGACCTTGACCAGACGATCAGCGAGACCGCGCGCCATGGCTATCTCGACGTGAAGCTGCGGCCTGAGCGGCGCAATGCCGTGAAGGTGCTGCTGTTTCTCGATGTCGGCGGCTCGATGGACTGGCACATCGAGCAGGCGGAGGAGTTGTTTTCAGCGGCACGCGCCGAATTCCGCCATTTCGAGCATTTCTACTTCCATAATTGTCTCTATGAGCGCGTCTGGCGCGAGAATCACCGCCGCCATGACCGGATGATCCCGACCTGGGACATTCTGCGCACCTATGGTTCGGACTACCGCATCGTCTTCGTCGGCGATGCGGCGATGAGCCCCTACGAGATTGCCATGCCCGGCGGCTCGGTGGAACACATGAACGAAGAGGCTGGCCAGATCTGGATGGAGCGCATGACCAGCCATTTCCAGCGTGCCGTCTGGCTCAACCCTGTGCCGAAGATCCGCTGGAACTACACCCAGTCCACGCTCATGATGGGTGGCCTGATGGGTGGCCGCATGTTCGAGCTGACGCTGGACGGACTGGAGCGCGCGATCAGGGAACTGGGCCGCTGAGGGCAATTTGCACGCTCGATGCCTCTCCACTCTGACTTCTCGACATGCCATAGAGCCACGCATGACACATCTTGCTGACGAACATGACACCCATCCTTCCTGGAGCCAACGACCGAGGCCGGTCGGTTCAGAAATCACCTATCGCATCGAAGGTGACGAACTGCATGTGGTGTCGGTTCGCAAAACCTACCGCGTGAAGCTGAAATCGATCATCGAGATCCGCTTCAGCGTCGATGCTGGCACGGTCATGGGCCGCAACCACAAGATCCGCCTCACCTTCGCCAATCGCCAGCGCCTGACATTCGGCAATGTTTCCTGGCGCTCGCTGATGGACATTGAACGCGATGATCCGCGTTATGGCATTTTTGTCGAGAAGCTTTGCCAGGCCGTGGCCGCGGCCAATCCGGCCTGCCGTTTTCTGGCGGGCAAACCCTGGCTGATCTGGGTGACCTTCACGGCGTTGACCGTGCTGGCGCTGGTTGGCATGGCGGCTTTTGCCTGGCTCGCCTTCTCGCGCGGTCAGAACCAGGCCATGGGGATTTCGCTGTTCCTGCTGGTGTTCATGATCTGGCAGATGCAGCCGCTGGTGCGCCTGAACCGGCCTAAAGCGCTGGCGACCGGCGAAGTGCCCGCCTGGCTGATGCCCTGAGCCGGGACAGCACCCTGCATACGTGGCATGTGGCGCCGCGAATTGACGTAGGCCAGCTGTGGCTTATGACGAGACTGTGCACCGGTTTGTGCATTCAGGACCGTTCTGCCCCATGCTGACACCATCCAAGAGCCGCCTCTCGGCCCAGCCGATGTTCTATCTGATGGCGCTCGCCTTCACGAACTGGATCGGTTTTGCCAGCTGGCAGGCACTCATCAACAATTTCGGCAAGGAAGCGGCAGGCTTCAGCGGCTTTGACATCGGCCTGATGCAGTCGGTCAGGGAGATTCCCGGCTTTCTGGCCTTCACGGCCGTGTTCCTGTTCATGCTGGTGCGCGAGCAGACGCTGGCCTATGTCAGCCTGATCGTGCTGGGTGCCGGCATCGCCATGACGGGCTATTACCCCTCGCTGAATGGCATCCTGATGACGACCGTCATCATGTCGATCGGCTTCCATTATCTCGAAACGGCGCAGCAATCGCTCGCCTTGCAGATCATTCCGAAGGCAGATGCGCCCAAGGTGCTTGGCAAGGTGGCGGGCGCGGTGGCAGCGGCTCAACTCGTGTCCTTTGGCTCGGTCATTCTGGCCTGGACCTTCTTCAAGCCAAGCTGGGAGATGCTGTTTCTGGTCGCTGGCGGCGTGACGGTGGCGCTC
>JANMMX010000021.1:0-4676 GCA_031373605.1 Allobosea sp.
GAAAATGCAGGCCCATGGCGATGATGGCGAGACCCGCTGCCCAGGACATGATCCAGAGATATTGCCGCAAGGCCTGCCCGAGAACGCTGGCGGTGGCGCCCAGCAGCACGAAAATGGTGGTGAAGCCAGCCACGAACATGAGCGCAGCCAGCAGCACATCACGCCGAGCCGCGCGCAGGTTGGCCCCCTCCTCCGTCAGTTCCTCGACGCTGGTGCCCGCCAGATAGCAGAGATAGGGCGGCACCAGCGGCAGCACGCAGGGCGAGAGGAAAGACAGGAGCCCGGCAAAGAGCGCTGCAGCAAAACCGACATCGATCATGGCTCAGTCGTAGACTGTCCCCCGGCCAGGTGAAAGTCTGTGCGCGGCGAAGTGAACAGTTGTGACGCCGCAGTGATGGCTGGCTCAGAGATTTCGCATGAAGCTGGCGAAGCTCATCAGCCCCTCCGGCCATGGCCCGTGGCCTGAATCAATATTGATGTGCCCGGAATCGCCAGCATCGATCAGCTTCGCCCCCCATGCATTGGCGAAATCGGCCGCCACCTCATAGTCGCAGTAAGGATCATTGCGGCTCGCAATCAACCAGGACGGGAATGTGAAAGGCTCACGCGGGATGGGTGCAAAATCATGCGGCACGCCCGGCAGCAGCTCCGGCCTGCCCCAATCAGACAGGCCAACCAGAAAGGCGCCTGCGACAGGCTTTGCAAAGAGCGGCATGGCGTGGGCCACGGCCGCCACACCAATCGAGTGGGCCACGAGCACCACGGGCTTCTCGGCCTGCGCCACCGCCTTTACGATCTCGCTGGTCCATTGTGCCTTGTCCGCCCTGTGCCAGTCCGGCTGGACAACACGCATCGCTGTCGGCAGCTTCGCCTCCCAGCGCGCCTGCCAATGGCCGGGCCCTGAATCGCCAAGACCGGGAATAATCAGAATGGAGGCGTCAGAGGTGCGCATGAGGTGTCAAAAATCGCGGCATCAGACGTTCAGCCCTTGCGTGCCCATTCGACCGTCGCCGTCTGCTCGGCGCGGAGAAACTCTGTCTGGTCAGTAACGGTCCAGCCCAGCCTGCTGGCACACTCGGTGAAACCCTTCAGCGTGGCCTCATCCATGTTTCCTGTCGCCACATTGTCCTTGTTGACGATGCGCGAGGTAATCATCGGCCAGTTGCGCTGCCGCGCGACGCGCGAAACATCCTCAAGATGGGCCTGGATGAGGTTGCGGACCTTGAACGAGAATTTCAGTCCGCTGGCGGCAGCAATGCCACCATAGCTTTCAAAACGGTCAGCCTGCGCCACAACGCGGATGGCGGCAATCGTCTTGGCGACGCTGAGCGTCAGCTCGGAGCGGCGCACAATCTCGTCCATCAGCGCGATGTACTGCGTCTCGGCGGTCAGATTTCGTGCCTCGTATCGACCAACCAGATCCTTGATCTGTGCATCCGTGAGTTTCGAAAGATCGAGTGGTTTCAATGTCATGTCATGTGTCTCCAAACACCCGCACGAAGATCGTTTCGACATGCTTGAAGTGATAGGCCTCATCGAACATTGCTGACAGTTCGCTGGCTGAAAGCCGTGCTGTCACATCCCTGTCAGATTTCAGGTTCGTGAGGAAGTCCTCTCCGTGTTCCCAGGTGCGCATCGCGTTGCGCTGCACGAGGGCGTAGCTCTCCTCGCGGCTCGCGCCGGCCTGTGTGAGGGCCAGGAGCACACGCTGCGAGTTGTGCAGGCCGCCAAGCCGGTCGAGATTCTTGCGCATGTTGTCGGGATAGACCAGCAGCTTGTCGATGACGCCCGTAAGGCGCGCCAGCGCGAAATCGAGCGTGATCGTCGCGTCGGGGCCAATCATGCGCTCGACGGAGGAATGCGAGATGTCCCGCTCATGCCAGAGCGCGACGTTTTCCATGGCCGGCAGCGCCATGCCGCGCACCAGCCGGGCGAGACCCGTCAGATTTTCGGTCAGCACCGGGTTTCGCTTGTGCGGCATCGCCGAGGAGCCCTTCTGGCCAGCAGAGAAGAACTCCTCTGCCTCATAAACCTCGGTGCGCTGCAAATGGCGGATTTCCGTGGCCAGCCGCTCGACGCAGGACGCAATCACGCCCAGCGTGCAGAAGAACATGGCGTGCCGGTCGCGCGGGATGACCTGCGTCGAGATGGGTTCCACCGTCAGACCGAGCTTTTCGGCCACATGCGCTTCCACACTGGGGTCGATGTTGGCGAAAGTGCCGACTGCGCCGGAGATGGCACAAGTGGCAACCTCCGCGCGTGCCGTCACCAGCCGGTCACGGCATCGGGAAAACTCGGCATAAGCCTGCGCCAGCTTCAACCCGAATGTCACGGGCTCGGCATGGATGCCGTGCGAGCGGCCAATGGTCGGCGTGAACTTGTGCTCGATGGCGCGGCGCTTGAGTGCAGCCAGCAGCGCATCGACATCGGCGATCAGGATGTCGCTTGCCCGCGCCAGCTGCACGGCCAGCGTCGTGTCCAGCACATCCGACGAGGTCATGCCCTGATGGACGAAGCGCGCCTCGGGACCAACGATCTCGGCCAGATGCGTCAGGAAGGCGATGACATCATGCTTGGTGACACGTTCGATCTCGTCGATTCGTGCCACATCGAACACGGCATCGCGCGCCTTGGCCCAGATGGTGGCAGCAGCCTCCTTGGGCACCACGCCCAGCTCGGCCAGCTTGTCTGTCGCATGCGCCTCGATCTCGAACCAGATGCGGAACCGCGTCTGCGGCTCCCAGATGGCCACCATCTCGGGGCGTGAATAACGCGGGATCATGAGCGGTCTCTCCGTTTGTCATTCCGGGGCCGCATCAGCGGAACCCGGAACCCATGTTGCAGCGTGGGACGAATGCTGCGGCAGGGTATTTCATCAAGTGAACGCGGCAAATCGGGCAGAGCTCGGTTATGGGTTCCGGTTTCGCAGCGCTGCTGCGCCCCGGAATGACGCTTCACACCCATTCCCCCAGCGCGCCCTCACCCGCCGCACGAATGGCGGCGATGTTGCCTGCATAGGCCGTCGGCCCGCCCTTGAACACGGCAGAGCCCGCCACCAGCACATTGGCGCCAGCGGCCACCGCGAGCGGCGCGGTCTCTACCGTGCAGCCGCCATCGATTTCCAGATCAATCGGCCGGTCGCCGATCATCGCGCGGATGCGGCGGATCTTTTCAAGCATGGCGTGCTCGAAGCTCTGGCCGCCAAAGCCAGGGCTGATCGTCATCACCAGCACGAGATCGACCCATTCCAGCAAGTGCTCGATGGCGCTCTCAGGTGTCTGCGGGTTGAGCACGATGCCGGTCTTCTTGCCGAGCGCGCGGATCAGTTTCAGCGTGCGGTGCGCATGCGGGCCCGCCTCGACATGAAACGAGATCAGGTCAGCGCCCGCTTTCGCAAAGGCTTCGGCATAGAGATCGACCGGCGCAATCATCAGGTGCACATCGAAGAATTTCCTGGTGTGCGGGCGGATCGCTTTCAGCACATCGGGACCGAACGAGATGTTGGGCACGAAGTGCCCGTCCATCACATCGCAATGGATCCAGTCAGCACCCGCCTTGTCGATGGCCGACACCTCTTCTCCCAGCTTCGAGAAATCAGCCGAGAGAATGGAGGGGGCAACAAGAAGTGGGCGCATCATGTGAAAGTCCTTCGCCCTGTCGGCTATCATCCGGCCTGTTTCGCCGCAAGTCGCCGCGCGACAGGCTTCAACAGCCAAGGCATCAGATAGATCGGAAACTGTGCCAGCGCGAAAAACAGATAGGTGGTGGGCGGCACACCCGCACCGAGTGCGGCCACCAGCAGCCCCATGTTGCGCTGCGCGGTGCCATAGCCCAGCATGAAACGGTCGGTGAGCGGCGCAAAGCGCAGCGCCCATGTGCCCGCCAGCAGCCCCAGTGTGGCCAGACCAAAGGCCACCGCGAGAAAGGTCGCGACCTGCGCCGGGTTGGCAAATGCCGCTGCCGTCACGCCGTCCATCGCGGCGATGGCGAACGTGAAATACATCACCACGCCGAAGCCATCGAGCTTGGACTTCATGCCGACAATGCGCGCGCGGCCCAGCCAGCGCCGCAGGATGCTGGCAACCACAATGCCGCCACCAACGAAAACGAGCAGCCGGAGTGTCAGCACGACACGGTCGAGCGGCACGGCTTCGCCAGCCAGCAGATCGACCATGAAGGGCGCCACAACCGGGCTGATGCCCGTCGTCACAATCACGCAGGCAATGATGAGCGAGGGCTCTAAGCCGTAGATGATCGCCACAGCGGGCGAAGACATGATCGGCGGCGCCGCCCCCAGAATGGCAAGGCCCAGCACGAGCCCCGGATCGAGATTGGCGCGGCCCAGCAATGCCAGCGTCAGCCCGATCACCAGCGCGGGTGCCAGGATCAGCCAGAGGCAGCCGAGAATGAGTTTCAAAGGCCGCGCCACCAGCCCGCGAATGACATCGAAATCAGCTCGCATGAACACGATGACCGTGAAACAGAAGATCGTGACCGGCAGGAACGGGCGGGCATGCGATGCCAGTTGCGGCAAAGCCAGCCCCATGATGATGGACAGCGCGAAACCTTCTGTCCCGCGACGGCCAATTGCCGCCAGAAAATCGCCGATGAGCCGCATTTGGAAGCAGAACCACGCAAAGAGTGCAGGAACTGCCGCAGGACATGCCAGCGCTGGC
>JANMMX010000041.1:0-2676 GCA_031373605.1 Allobosea sp.
GCCGCAGGGATGGTTTCTCACCCGCTGCCACACGAGCGGCCACGACGTCTGCAGGCAACCCACGGCACGTGCCGGGATAATGCGGCGTGCCGTCAGGGTCGTGCAGCGCATCGCCGCTGATTCCGGCTAGCTTGCGCGCAACATCGCCGCGCGAGCAGAAGCAGGGATAAACGAGCCCCTGCGCGCGCAAAACCGCGAGCGCTGCGCGATAATCCGCAAAATGCGACGATTGACGCCGGACCGGGTCTTCCCATTCCAAGCCCAGCCAGCGCAAATCAGCGAACAGGCCTTCGACATGCTCGGGCCGCGCACGATCGGGATCGATGTCCTCGATGCGCAGGAGGAAGCGTCCGCCGCATGCCTGCGCGGCACGAAAGTTCAGGATGGCCGAAAACGCGTGCCCCAAATGCAGCCAGCCATTCGGGCTGGGGGCGAATCGGAAAACGGGTGGCTTTTCTCGCATCGCCAAAACGATATGCTGGCCATCTTCGAAATCAAACCAGACGGCGGGCAGGCAATACAAAATGACACGCATAACCTGTGACGCCGACGTGCAGGCCGGAATGGCCGGACTTCAGGCCCTCAGCAAGAAGCGCCATGGCCTGCAGTGGCGGGCGATCATTGCGGCCAGCGGCGCGCCCCCGTTGCGCCTCCAGCAAGGCGGTTTCGAGGGGCTGGCGCGCATCATTGTCTCGCAGCAGGTCTCGGTCGCCAGCGCCCGCGCCATCTGGACCAGGGTCGAGGCCATCATTGTGCCGCTGACGCCGGAGCGCTTTCTGGCAGCGACCGATGATGAGCTGCGACAGGCGGGGCTCTCGCGTCCCAAGCAGCGCACCTTGCGCGCCATCTCGGCAGCAGTCGTCGACAAGTCACTGGTGCTTGAAGGGCTGAGCGATGCCTCGGCGGAAGACATTCACGCCCAGATGACAGCCGTCAAGGGCATTGGACCATGGACGGCGGACATCTATCTGATGTTCTGCCTCGGCCATGCCGATGCCTTTGCACCGGGGGATCTGGCCTTGCAGGAAGCGGCCCGCATCGGCCTGGGCCTGAAAAAGCGCCCCTCGCACAAGGAAATGGCGGTGATCGCCGAAAACTGGAAGCCCTGGCGCGGTGTCGCGGCGCGGCTGCTCTGGTCTTACTATGCCGTGGTGAAAACCCGAGAGGGCATCAACGCCGGATGACGCTGAGTGCTGCCTGGGCGCCAGCCTTGAGAAATGCCAGATCGCTCTGGATGCAGATCATCTTCGCGCCCAGCTTCAGGAAGTCACGTCCCCGCTCGGCCGTATGCGCATAGACAGCGACCGGCTTGCCTGCCTTGTTCGCCTGCCGCACGACTTCGGAAATGGCCTCGTCCACCGCCTTCGACATCGGATCGACCGATTGGCCACCGGTCAGCGCAATCGACAGGTCGGACGGGCCGATGAAGACACCATCAATGCCGGGCAGCGCCAGAATATCGTCGCAGATGGCCATGGCCTCGCGCGTCTCGATCATCGCGAACGCCATCGAGAACCCGTTCGCCTGCGCAAGATAACTGTTCATGTCGAGGCCGGAATTGCCGAGGCCTGCATAGCTGCCCCAGCTGCGCTCGCCCATGGGAGGGTATTTCGCATAGGCCGCAAAGGCGCGCGCATCCGCCATGGTGTTGACCATGGGCGCGATCACGCCAGACGCGCCCGCATCCAGCAGCCGCGAGACATTCTGGAACTCGCCCACCGGCACGCGCGCAAGGGCAGGCTTGCCAGCGGCATTGATCAACGGGATCGACTTGATCGCGTCATCAAGGCTGATCGGCCCGTGCTGCATGTCGATGGTGACGGCGTCGAACGCCTCCTTGGCCAGCGCCGCCGCATTCGATGTGCCCGACAATCCGCACCAGGCCGAAAGCACGTTTTCACCACGGGCAAAGCGCTCGGAGAGAGAAGAGAGAATGCTCATGGGCCAAGCTCACCTGCTGCGGGACGAATCTGCCCTGAAACAGACGTTGTCTGCCCGCAAAAAGCAAATGCGGGCGCATGCGCCCGCATCATTCACGATATGCATCCCAGTTGAAGCCTCGCAGGCCAGCAAGCGGAGAGGTCAGCGGCCAGCCTGAATGTCCTCGATGGCCTTGGCCATCAGCTTGTCCATGGCGGCGCGCAGGTCGCTGTCGGAGGTGGCGGCACCACCGGCGGTCAGGTCAGCGCGCACCTTGCGCATGACATCATCGTCACCCGCTTCCTCGAAATCGGCGATCACGACCGACTTGGCATAAGCGTCAGCTTCCGCACCGCTCTTGCCGAGCTTCTCGGCAGCCCAGAGGCCAAGCAGCTTGTTGCGGCGGGCCGTTGCCTTGAAGCGCAGCTCTTCATCATGGGCGAACTTGTTCTCGAATGCGTCCTTGCGTTGGTCGAATGACGTCATGGCAGATTGATCCTGTGATGGCGTCCCACAACCGGGACAGGGGAGAGACCTCGATATAGAGCCTCGCGAGAGCGCTCGCCAGACCTGATTTGTCAGATGTCACTTGCTGCCGCCAGCCGCATTTTCTTGCGTTCTGGAGCCAAAGCCGCCATAGAGCGCGTGCAAAAGGGTTGTGGAGCAAACGACATTGATCCGCCCCTGTCGCGTTGTGCTGCCGGACACGAGCGCGTATCGTCCGGTATCCGAGGCCTTTATCGGTCGGGGTGAAGC
>JANMMX010000082.1:0-2305 GCA_031373605.1 Allobosea sp.
GCATCGGTGAGACCCGTCACCGCATTGGTGGCGCCGGGGCCCGACGTCACCAGCACACAGCCCACCTTGCCGGAGGAGCGCGCATAGCCTTCAGCGGCATGCACCGCACCCTGCTCGTGGCGCACAAGGATGTGCTTCACCTTGTCCTGCTGGAACATGGCATCGTAAATCGGCAGGACTGCGCCGCCGGGATAGCCGAAGAGATGGGCCACGCCCTGATCCTGAAGGGCACGGATCACCATTTCGGCGCCGGTCATTTTCTCGCTCATGGTCGTCTCCTCAGTCAGGTTCTTGTCGAATGTGGTGTCTGGTCGAAGGTCAGGTCAGGCGGATCGGAGGACTTCAAGGCATAAAAAAAGGCCCGCGAGGGGGCCAAATGTGCGCCAGCATCAGGGAAAACCGGTCCTCAGACCGTCCCTCGCCAGCGCACCGATACGATAATAAGCCCACGCATGTGGAAGCTCTCCGGAAATTCAGTTGTCATATCGCTAGTTGAGTAGATGCGGCCCGTCAAGGGGTGGTGGCGGCCCGTCTTTCAAGTCGCCCGTCGCGCCAGGATCGCCAGATGCATCGCATTTGAGCGATCATCCTCACCGGCCATCAAGAGGCGTGGAGCTATACGCATCGTCATGGTGGTGGACCAGATGTCCGCCAACACAGCATGCGAGGCGAAAAAAGTGTATCGGCAAGTCTATCGCAAAGGCATTTCGGAGCGGGCACGGGCGCCGGAAATCTCGGCCTTGCTGGCGCATTTCCAGTCGTGCCAGCGCAGCGAGTGGGGCGCCTCCTACACGCAGTTCGATCTGCTGGCCCTGGCTGCCTATGACGAGTTCATCATCCTGCTGAAGCCCGATGGCACAGGCGACATGGTCTGCCATCGCTTCGGCCAGGGCCTTGTGGCCAACATCGGCTATGACATGACCGGCAAGCGACTCGCGTCGCTGCCGGAAGAGCTTGCCGCCTTCACCCGCGAATGCTGCTTCAGCGTGCTCGACTCGGGCCAGCCGCTCTATTCCGTGCACAGGCCACAGAAAGCGCTTCAGACGGGGCTTTGGGAACGTCTGGTCATGCCTTGCGTCAGCGAGGATGGCGACCGGATGGTGGTGATCTTCACCAAGCCGCTCGAGGATCGGGAAAACCTGCTGGCGGCTGTGCTGGATGCCTCGCCCTCCGGGATCACGGCCTTGCGCGCCATTCGCGACGACCATGGCCACATGATCGACGCCATCGTCACCACCGCCAACCGCCGCGCAGCCAAGATCACCGGCGTGCCGTTGGAAAAGCTCTTGAACATGCCCTTGCTTGAGGCCATGCCGCAGCTGGTCGGCTCCGACACCTGGGAGCGTTGCGTCACAGTCGTCGAGCATCGCGAGCCAGACTACTGTGAAACGGAATGGCACATCGAGGGTCGTGACATCTGGTATCAGATGGCCATCACCCCGCTCGATGATGGCTGCGCCGTCAACTTCACCGATATTTCCGAGCTGAAGCGGGCCAACATGGCCTTGCAGAGCCGGGCCGCGACACTGTCGATCGAGATTGGCCGCGAACGGGCCTCGGCGCGCGCCCTTTTTGCCGAACTCACATTGCGCGAGCAGCGCGAGACCGAATTGCGGCAGCTTGCCGAAATCGATGCGATGACGAGCCTGCTCAACCGCCGCAGCTTCAAGGAAAAGGCGCAGGCCGCACTTGTGCAGGCGCAAGCGACAGGTGAGCCGCTGTCCATTGTCATGGTCGATCTCGATCACTTCAAGCGCGTCAATGACACCTATGGCCATGCGGCGGGTGACATCGTGATCCGCACCACGGCCGAGCGTTTGCTGGGCAGTGTTCGGCGCGAAACTGATCTCGTCGGGCGTCTGGGTGGCGAGGAATTCGTGCTCTGCCTGCCGCGCGCGGATGCCAATGCCACGGTGCGCATCGCCGAAACTCTGCGTCAGGCGATGGCAGGCAACGAGATCGTCTGCGAGCAACTGGCCAAAATCACGGTCACGGCCAGCTTCGGTGTCGCCACGCTGCTGCCGGATGATGATCTGGGAACGCTGCTGGCACGCGCTGACGAGGCGCTCTATGCGGCCAAGGAAGGCGGGCGCAACCGCGTCATGTTCTCCATGCCGGGCCGGGCCGCTGTTCTGGCTGCCTGAAGTCAGCCTTCCAGCAGTCTGCCAACCGCTTCCTGTGAGGCGTCCAGCGCTTCTTCCGGCGTGATCGCCTGCCAGCCCGCCATCTGGTTGCGGAACCAGGTCATCTGCCGTTTGGCATAGGCGCGCGTGTCGCCCTGCCCGCGCATGATGGCATTGTCCAG
>JANMMX010000100.1:0-2343 GCA_031373605.1 Allobosea sp.
CCCGGCGCGACATTGCGTGCCATGAGGTCGCGGCCTGACAGAAGCAGTTCGGGCGTGGCGCGCAATTGGTTGCCCAGAGCGTCTGCCTCACCTTGCCGGCACCCTCTCGCGACAACCGACAGCGCCAGCACCACTTCCGGCAGGCCATGGCGATCGGCCAGGCGCCGCAACTGCGCCAGTTGGGGGCGCGCATGTCCATGGAGCGCCTCGAGTGCGGCGCCAAACCCGTGAAGCATCGCAAGCTCCGCATTTGACAGGCGCAAGCCCTCACGAAGCCGCAAGGCATCCTCACACACGCTGACCGCGACCAAAGCCAGCCGTTGCACAGGATCACGCGAACCTGCGTCATCATCGCGCACAACCTGCTCGAAGCGCGCCACCTGTGCGACGCCGCCCAGCACGGCCTGAAGCAGACCATCATCCGCCATGGCCGTCAGCGCGGGCGCTGCGCCCTTCGCCATCAGGAGCTTGAGCATCTCGGCCCGCAGACGTTCCGGCGACAGGCGCGAAAGCCCGGCCCGCCCGGCAATGCAGGCCGCACGACCCACCGGATCAGGAGCGGCATGCCCGTAAGCCGCGTGAAAACGATAGAAGCGCAAGATGCGCAGCGCATCTTCGGTGATGCGCGCTTGCGCCTCGCCAATAAAGCGGATGCGCCCCTCAGTGAGATCGGACAAACCGCCCGCCTCATCATGCAACTGCCCGCCCGCATCCAGCATCAGCGCATTGACGGTGAAGTCACGCCGCAGCGCGTCCTCGCGAAAATCCCGCCCGAACGCGACCTTAGCATGGCGGCCATCGGTCTCCAGATCACGCCGCAAGGTGGTGACCTCTACCGGACGGCCCGCCACCATCACCGTGATGGTGCCGTGGTCGATGCCGGTCGGGATGGCGCGCAGATGCGCTGCCTTCGCCCGACGCAGGGTCTCTTGCGGCAAGGCGGTGGTTGCCATGTCGATGTCATTCACCGGCAGGCCGAGCAGGCTGTTGCGCACGGCGCCGCCAACGATGCGCGTCTCCTCGCCTTCGCAGGAGAGCGCGGCCATGAGTTGCCTGACCTCGGGCCGTCCCAGCAGGCGCGCCGGCGCATCGTGATCCAGCATGCGTCGCTCAGGGCCTGATCCGTTAGGGCTTGATCCGTTAGGGCTTGGCATTGAACCGGCCAGGCACGAGCTGACCATTCTCCATATGCGGCGGCTCGTAGGCGCCGGTATAGCGCTTGGCGACGACACCTGCGAAAACCAGCGACGAAATGGCCAGAACCAGCCCGACAGTTGTCAGCATGAACAGGCTGCCAGACCAGGATTCAACCTTGAACGGGTTGCGCTTGCGCACAACAAGATAGCCTGCAAACACGCAGAACGGCAGCACAAACAGCAGAAATTCTTCGATCAATGCGCGAAACATGGTTCATCCTGTCCAGGCCGCATCAGATCTCCAGCCTCTCCCAGAGGTGGCGGATCATCCCGGCCGTCGCCCCCCAGATATAGTGATCCTGATAGGGGATCGCATAGTAGCTGCGAAAAATGCCATTCCACTCGCGCCCATCACGGCGGTGATTGGCCTGATCCATCAGAAAAGCCAACGGAACCTCGAACACCGCGTCGACCTCGTCCGGGTTGAGCACGGGCGCAAACTCCGGCTGCACCAGCGCGACAACCGGCACGATGCGATAGCCAGTGCCAGTCAGGTAGGCGTCGAGATAGCCCAGCGGCGAAACAAGCTGGCGCGACAGCCCGATCTCCTCCTGCGCCTCGCGCAGCGCGGCATCGAGCGGCGAGGCATCGCCCGCATCGATCCGGCCGCCAGGGAATGCAATCTGTGCCGCATGCGACCGCATGTTGGCCGCGCGCCTTGTCAGCAAAAGCGTCGCGCCCGCTGCCCGGTCAACGATCGGCATCAGCACCGCTGCGGCCTTTGCCTGCGCCGGGTCCGTCATGGCAAAGGCATGTTCCTGCAACTCGTGGTCGCCACGTGGTCGCGCAATCACGTCCTGAAGCTCGGGCGGCTCGCGGCGCAATGCCAGAGGCGCGCTGGCCAGCAACCGTGCTGCACTCCAGCGCTCCTGCATGTCGCGGACTGTGTCGAGCATCAGCCCAGCCCCTCGATCTCGGCCGCCGGGACCGCGGGAAAGAAACCGCCGCCCACCGCCACACCGAATATCGGCACGCCATCCACATCCCTCACTTCGCCCAGCGCCAGCAGATCATAACTGAGCGCCCGCGTCAGCCGTGCCCAGAGGCCGCGGCGCACATGCACGGCGGGCTTCAGCCCGTCACGGCCATCACGCTCGAAGCGCAGGCCATGGTCGGGGCCGACCGTCACCATGTCATCGGTGAGCGT
>JANMMX010000134.1:0-19186 GCA_031373605.1 Allobosea sp.
AAGACGGTTCTGCCGGGCAAGACACTGGTGCTGGTGACACATCGTCCGGCCCTGCTGGAACTGGTTGACCGGTTGATCGTGATGGATGCCGGCAAGATCGTGGCCGATGGCCCGAAAGCCGAAGTGCTGGAGCTGCTGCGCCAGCGCAGTGCCAACCACGGTGCCAAGCACGATACACAGCCATCCACATCCGCTGCGCCACCAGCGCCGGGCGCCGCACCCGTGGCGCCGCTGAAGGCAACGGCAGGCCGTCGCGCCCGCAAGGAAACCAGCGCATGAGCAACCTGCCATACCCCGCCGCACAGAGCGCTCCAGCCACGCCTGGACCTGCTGCCAGAACCCGTCTTACCGATCCCCATTTCTGGTCCAAGGTCTCGACGCTGGCTTTGGTCGCAGCTGTTGGCGTCAGCCTCGGCTGGTCGGCGCTCGCCGAGATCGAGGAGGTCACGCGCGGCGAAGGCAAGGTCATTCCCGCCAGCCGCATTCAGGTGGTGCAGAATCTCGAAGGCGGCATCGTGCGCCGCATCGGCACGCGCGAGGGCGCGCTTGTGCAGGAGGGCGATGTCATCCTGCAGATTGATGCCACCGGCTTCGGTTCGAGCCTCGAGGAGCGCCGCGAGAAGATGTTCGGCCTGCAGGCGGTGGTGGCGCGGTTGAGCGCCCATGCCGAGGGCAGGCCATTCGCCCTGCCGGAGGAAATCACGCAGCGCCGCCCTGATCTGGCCCGCGAGCAGGCCCAGCTTTTCGCCAGCCGCCAGCGGGAGCTGGAAGCAGCCTTTGCCGGGCTGGATCTTCAGGCCGGGCAGAAGCGGCAGGAAATCGAGGAGGTGCGCGCCAAGGTCGCGAACCTGCAGCGCGCCCTCCAGCTCGCCAGGGACGAGGTGGCGCTGACCCAGCCGCTGGTGCAGCGCGGGGCCGCCGCGAGGGTCGAGCTGATCCGGCTCGAGTCCCGCCAGAACGAGCTGGAAGGCACGCTGACCGGTGCCGAGCTGGCCCTGCCGCGTCTGGCGCAGGCGCTGGCCGAGATCGAGGCCAAGCGCCGCGAGAAGGAGCACAATGATCGCTCCGAAACCCATGCCCAGCTCACCGATGCACGCGTGCAGCTCTCGTCGCTGGAGCAGGGGCTGAAAGGCGATGTCGACCGCGTCCAGCGCACAGAGGTGCGTGCGCCGGTGACAGGGCTCATCAAGACGCTCAACATCACGACTGTGGGCCAGGTGGTGAAGCCGGGGCTCGACATTGTCGAGATCGTGCCGATCAACGACACGCTCCTGATCGAGGCGCGCGTCAAGCCGCAGGACATCGCCTTTCTCAGGCCGGACCTGCCGGCCTTCGTGCGCATTTCGGCCTATGACTACACGCTCTATGGCTCGCTCAAGGCCCGCATCGAGCACATTGGTGCCGACAGCGTGACCACCGAAAAAGGCGAGACCTACTATCTCGTGCGCGCCCGCACCGACAAGGCGAACCTCGAGAAGGACGGGCGCATCTTCCCGATCATTCCCGGCATGGTCGCCAATCTCGACATCCTGACCGGCAAGAAGACGGTGCTGGCCTACCTCGTCAAGCCGATCACCAAGATGCAGTCACAGGCGTTGCGGGAACGCTGAGCCCCTAGCTGCGCGCTGCAGACTTGCTGGCAAGGATGGCATCAGCCACCCGCACGATCTCGGCCCGCAGCGCGGCATTGTCAGCCTTCACGGCCGCATCGATGCCCTGCGCCTCGCGACGCAGGGCGGAGAGTTCCTGCTTCAGTGCGGCGCGGTCGCTGCGGGCCTGCACAAGCGCTGCCTCTGCCGCCTGCGCCTTCACCTTCCAGTTTTCGACAAGCTCGTCGCGGTCACGCACGGCATCGCCCTGAAGCTTTGCATCACGCACGGCCTCCGCCTCCAGCGCCGCGATTTTCCTGGCCGCCTGGTCGCGCTCGCGAAGGCTGGTCTTCTCACTGGCTGCGGCCTGCTTGAGGCGCTGGCGCAGCTCGCTCGCTTCCGCTGCTTCTTCCGCCAGCTTGTTCTTCAACGCTGCCGCCCGCGCCTCGCTGGCCGCCAGCCGGACATTGGCCTGTGCCAGCTCGCCTTCGAACGCGTGCGCCCGCGCCTGTTCGGCTGCGCTGGTATCAAGGCTGGATGCCAGTTTCTGCTGCAGATTGAGGCCGCTCTCGGTGCTGGCGGCAAGCTTCGAGGTCAAGGCATCGCCCCTGGCATCGGCCATGGTGCGCCGTGTCTCGCTGTCAGCCAGAGCCAGTCGCAGGCCGTCGCGGCTGTCGGTCAGCTGCGCGATGTTGGTCTCCTGCTGTGCCACGGTCTCGTCGCGCCGCCCGAGCACTAGGCGGGCCTCGGCGAGATCATGCTGGTGGGTGGCAAGGTTGCTGGCCGTCTCCGCCAATGTCTTGCGTGTGACAGCCAGTTCCGATTCCAGCGTGGCCAGATCGGCGAGCCGGGCATTCAGCATGGCAGTTGTCTCGGCCAGACCCTTCTGTGTCGCAGCAAGCTCGCTGCCTGTCTCGGCCAAGGAATTCCGGGTGCTGGCAAGGTCGGTTTCCAGGTCAGCAATCCGGGCATCACGCGCGACGACAGTGCGGTCCCGCTCGGCAATGGCAGCGTCACGCCGCCCAACCTCGCTCAGAGAGGCCGCGCGGGCCGAAAACCCGCCTTCGGCCTTCTTTTCCAGCTCGCGCTCGCGCAGCGCAAAATCAGCGCGCAAACGGTCACGCTCGGCAGCAACCTCATCAAGTGACAGCGGGAAGGCCGCAGCCGCGCGCTTGCGGGCAAGCCGGTCAGCGCGCCGCGAGATCGCAGGCAGAGCCGCCAGCCCCAGGAAAAGCGCCAGCAGAAATCCAAGCGCCAGCAACATGCCTGCTTCGATCATCGGCGCCGTGTCTCCATCCCAAAAGCCATTCCGGAGACGTCATTGCCATGGCCAAGCCGGTTTTGCCAGCCGCGCCAGCCTGCAAGGCGCTCAAATCAGAACGGGTTCCACGTCGATTCCGGCGTGAACTTGAGATAGCCGAGGTTGACGCCAAGCCGCATGCCAACACCCGAGCGGATCGGCACGATGGTGACGCCTTCTGCATTCAGGGCGGTGAAACCGAAGCCGCCGATGAAATAGGCAGAGCCATCGGCGCCGACAAAGCGGCGGTAGATTCCGTCAACCTGCGGCAGGTTGTAGACCAGCATCATGGTGCGCGCGCCCTCACCGCCCCAGTCAAAGCCGATGGAAGGCCCCTGCCAATAGACCTTCCGGTCACCGGCATTGCGCGTGTACATCGTGCCCTCGCCATAGCGCAGGCCGCCGATGAAGGCGCCTGCCGCCTCCTGGCCGAGCACATAGCCATTGGGCTCGCCCCAGCGGCGCACCGCCTCTTCGACCGTCAGCGCCAGACCACGCGAGACATTGCCGAAGAACTGATGGCCGGATTTGACGAGCTGATCTTCCGAATAGCCCTCCTGCTGGCCCGGACGCGGCGCACGCGGGCGCTGGGCCTGTTGCGCCAATGCTGGAGACGAGAGGGCGGCCGCCAGGGCGGCGAGTGACACCTTGCAGGCTTCGCGGCGGTTGAGGCGCATGGACCAGGGCTCCAGAACGGTTGGCCAAGAAAAAACCGGATTGCTTCAAATGCAGCATAACCCGTCAACAGGATTGATACCTCAGACAGGTTAAGAGAGCCGTGCAGCGGCACACACCGTTTTGCGCACGAATCAACTCTGCGTCAGGATCATTGCGGATGTGGGCCAAGACAAGGCGGCAATTGGCAAGGCAGTGGCTCGGCTTGCGCTGGCTGGCAAGCTGCCTGGCCTTCGTCATCATGTGCCTGTCGAGCGAGGCTGGCGCCAATCAGGCGCATCCCAATCTGCCACCGGGCCTGCCCGGGCTGCCTTCCATCGGCGAACGCATGGCGACCGACGATCTGTCCGGCATCGCGCTTGAAGGGTTTGATCCCGTCGCCTACCAGCTCAACGGCAGGCCGGTCGCTGGCCAGGCACGTCATGAGCACAGCTGGCAGGGCGTGATCTGGCGCTTTGCCAGCGAAGCCAACCGTGCGGCCTTTGCCGAAGCCCCGGACGCCTATGCGCCGAAATTCGAGGGCTATGATGCGTCTGCGGTTGCAATCGGACGGGTCGTCTCGGCCGATCCGGATGTTTTCGCGGTGCTTGATTCACGGCTCTATCTGTTCCGCACCAGGGACAGCCGCCGCCGCTTCCTTGCGGAAGCCGCCCTTCGTGACAAGGCCGGCGAAGCCTGGCCGAGTGTCTCGCGCCAGCTCGCCCGGTGATTGACTAGGCGCCGATGGCGCGCTCCAGCAATGTCTGGCTGCCAGCCGCTGCGAATGGCGGATTGCGATAGCCCTCCTGCCAGCGGCCATAGGTGAGGCGTTCGCCGGTCAGCGTGCGCAGCTGGCCGCCTGCTGCCCTGAGGATCGCGTCGCCAGCCGCCACGTCCCATTCCATTGTCGGTCCGGTGCGGATGGTGAGGTCGGCACGACCTTCGGCGATCATGCCGAACTTGATCGCCGAAGACATCTCTGTCCGCGTCGAGGCATCAAGCTGCGCAATCTTGCGTTCGGTCTCGCTGTCGCAGTGATAGCGGCTCACCAGCGCCACAGGGCCGCAATCGAGCCGTTCGCGCACATGAATGGGCGCGCGCGCGGCGGCCAGTTGTCGGCCACGATGCAGCGTCTCGACAAACGCCGTCTGCCCCGCACTCCAGAGACGCCCGAGCATGGGTGCGGCAATGGCTCCTGCAATCGCCACGCCATTGCAAACGAGCGCTGCACAAACACAGAAATGCCGCCCGCCTGCGAGAAATTCGCGCGTGCCGTCAAGCGGGTCCAGCAACACGAAAAGCGGGCCGGGATCGCCCTCATGCACCGTCTCCTCGCTGACAACCGGGATGCCGGGCGCAAGCACGGCGAGCTGCCGCTTGGCAGCGGCATCTGCCGCATGGTCCGCCGCGCTCACAGGTGAGCCATCCGACTTGTGCTCGACGTGCGATGTTTCGGGCGACAGCGCGAAAAGCACCGAAGCTGCGGCGGATGCGGCGCGCGCCAGAATGCGGGCGAACTCATCCGACGTCGGCAGGTTGGCCATTGTCATGCCAGAAACCGCCGGAAAAGGAGCTGGAATGGTCATCACATTTTGCCTGTCCATGTCGACAGGCCCTGATTGCGGCCTTGCTAACCCCGCGAGCTGCGCGTCCCGAGAGGCGAAGCAGTCTTCGGACTTTCCAAGACGTTACACCATAAGTAATTCTCAACCCATTAAGTTCAACTGATTCTCGATGGCGGCAGAAGGCCCTCGGTCAGCACTTTCCAAATTCAGCAGGGGATACATCTACCATGGCAACCATCGCTCTTGACGCGCTTGATCTGGCGGCCCTGCTTTGCAGCCGTGTCTGCCATGATGTCATCAGCCCGGTGGGTGCGGTCGTCAATGCGCTGGAGGTGCTGGAGGAAGACGATCCGGAAATGAAGCAGTTCGCGCTCGATCTCATCGGCAAGAGCGCGCGGCTGGCTGCCGCCAAGCTGAAATTCGCGCGGCTGGCCTTTGGCGCGGCAGGTTCGGCCGGCGCCATGATTGATCTGGGCGATGCCGGCAGCGTCGCCACCGGCTTTCTGAATGACGAAAAGCTAGCCCTGACCTGGGAAGCGCCGCGCGCGCTGCTGGCCAAGAACCAGGTGAAGCTGTTCCTGAACCTGCTGCTGATCGCCACCCACGCCATCCCGCGCGGTGGCAAGATGTCGGCTGTCACCACGCTTGATGGCGAGCAGGGCAGTTTCACCATCATAGCGACGGGGAGCCATGCGCGCATCCCGGCGCATTTCGAAGACCTGATCGCGGGCCAGTCCGAAACCGGCACGGTTGATGCCCACGCCATCCAGCCCGTCTATACCGGGATGATCGCGCGCGCCTGCGACATGGGCGTGGCTTTTGTCATCGAAGGCGACACGGTCACGATTACCGCGCGGAAGGTCTAAAGTGCGCTGCGACACGTTTTTTTGCATCTAGACGCAAAGAATGCTGATTTCGGGCCGTTTCCTCAACCGATCATAAACCACTGTCGTTCACCTTGGATGCTCAGTTGTGTCGCGTGATTGGTGGTCCTCAGTATGGACGATTTGCTGCAAGAGTTCCTGACCGAGACAGGTGAACACCTCGATACGGTCGATCTCGAACTGGTCAGGTTCGAGCAGGATCCCAACAATCAGGCAATTCTGCGCAACATTTTCCGGCTTGTGCACACCATCAAGGGCACCTGCGGGTTCCTTGGCCTGCCGCGCCTCGAGGCGCTTGCCCACGCTGCCGAAACGGTCATGGGCCATTTCCGTGATGGCGCCGCAGTCACCACCGAAGCTGTCACCCTCATCATGGCCACGATCGACCGGATCAAGGCCATTCTGGCCGAGCTTGCGCAAAGCGCGGCCGAGCCGGACGGGCATGACAATGATCTGATCCTGGCCTTGAAGACACTGGCGCTCGACATCGAGCCCGCCCAGCAGGACCATGACGTGACGCTTGGCCACCTCACCTACCAGGTGCTGGAGCGCAGGCTGGCTGCCGACGAGGTCGATCTGGATGAACTCGAGCGCGTCTTCCGCGAGACCGAAGGCCCCTCTGTCGGCGCGCAGCCAGAAAGAACGAAGCTGAACGAGACCGGCCTGCCGAACCTTTCGATGATGGGCGGCGAAGACGCATCGGTTCGCGATCCCAAGATCGTCCAGGTCCAGACCCTGCGCGTCAATGTCGACACGCTTGAACACCTGATGACAATGGTGTCCGAGCTGGTGCTGACCCGCAACCAGCTGCTGGAAATCGCCCGCCGTCAGGATGATTCCGGCTACAAGGTGCCGCTGCAGCGGCTCTCCCACATTACGGCCGAGCTGCAGGACGGCGTGATGAAGACGCGGATGCAGCCCATTGGCACCGCCTGGTCCAAGCTGCCGCGCATCATCCGCGATCTGGCGCATGAACTCGACAAGAAGATCGAACTGGTGATGGACGGCTCGGAGACCGAGCTGGATCGCCAGATCCTTGATCTCATCAAGGATCCGCTCACCCACATGGTGCGCAACTCGGCCGATCACGCCATCGAGACGCCGCAGGAGCGCCGTGCGCTCGGCAAGCCCGAGCACGGCACGGTCAAGCTCTCGGCCTTCCATGAGGGTGGCTCGATCACCATCGTCGTCGCCGATGACGGTCGTGGCCTGAACATCCCGAAAATCCGGCAGAAGGCATTGCAGAACCGCCTTATCAGCGAGGCGGAGCTTGAGCGGATGCCGGAAGCGCAGATTGCGCGCTTCATCTTCCACCCCGGCTTCTCGACAGCTGCCAACATCACCTCGGTCTCCGGGCGCGGCGTCGGCATGGATGTCGTGAAATCCAACATCGATGCCATTGGCGGCACGGTCGACATCGCGAGTGTGGCCGGCGAAGGCACGACCATGACGGTCAAGATCCCGCTGACGCTGGCCATCGTCGCCGCCTTGATTGTTTCGGCCCACGACCAGCGCTTTGCGATTCCCCAGATCGCGGTTCGTGAGCTGGTGCGGGTCAAGGCTGACAGCGAACACAAGATCGAGCTCATCAACGGCGCGCCCGTGCTGCGCCTGCGCGACCGTCTGCTGCCGGTTGTCGCCCTGTCCGGGCTGATGGCCCTGCGCGAGGGCCCGACCCAGGCTGACGGTTTCATCGTCGTCACCCAGGTCGGCAGCCGCCAGTTCGGCATCATGGTGGACGGCGTGTTCCACACCGAGGAAATCGTGGTGAAGCCGATGTCGGCCAAGCTGCGCAGCCTGCCGGTTTTCTCAGGCAACACCATTCTGGGCGACGGCGCTGTCGTGCTGATTGTCGATCCCAACGGCATCTCGCGCATGGTTGGCGCAATTGATGGCGAGCAGGAAGACAAGTTCCAGGCAGCACAGGTCAGCAATGCCGGCGCGGCCGAGACCGTCACCATGCTGGTCTTCAAGGGCGGTGGTGATGGCTACAAGGCCATTCCGCTGTCTGTCGTCACCCGCCTGGAAGAGATAGAGGCCAGCACGATCGAAATGTCGAGCGGCCGGGCCCTGCTGCAATATCGCGGGCGGCTGATGCCGATTGTCGCTGCCGCACATGATGTCGACATTCGCCGCGATGGCGCGCAATCGATGATCATCTTCTCGGATGGCGACCGCGCGATGGGTCTCGCCGTCGATGCGATTGTCGACATTGTCGAAGACAGGCTCGACATCGAGATGGCCGGTCACTCCGAACTCGGTGTCATCGGTTCTGCCGTCATCCGCGGCCGCGCCACCGAGATCATCGACATCGCGCATTTCCTGCCGATGGCCTATCCTGACTGGCTGACCGGCAGCCGCCGCCCGCAGAGCGAGGCAGCCCAGCAGCACGTGCTGCTGGTCGATCCCTCGCCCTTCTTCCGCGACATGCTGGGCCCCGTGCTCAAGGCCGCCGGCTACAGGGTCGTGATGGCAGCCAATGCGGCCGAGGCCACCGAGGCCCTCAACCGCAATGCCCAGATCGTGGCAGCCGTAGTTGATGTCGAGGCCTCTCCGAACGATGGCTTTGCCTTTATCCGCAAGCTGCATGCCAATCCCGGCCACGCGCATCTGCCAGTGGTCGCGCTGGCTGCCTTTGCCACAACCATGCTGGCCGAGCAGGCGCATGCCGCAGGCGTGCACGACATCATCGCCAAGTTTGACCGCCGCGCGCTGATTCTGGCGCTGGCCGCCCTGGTTCCCGCCCTGAAGGATGCTGCCTGATGAATGTCCAGTCGACCATCGCAGCCGGCAGCGCCACGCCTGCCAACACCAACCAGCCATCTGGCCCCGCAACCGACCTGAACGGGCTGGACTATGTCACCATCACCATTGATGGCCAGATGTTCGGGCTGCCGATCCAGCGTGTGCATGATGTCTTCCTGCCAAGCCAGATCACCATCGTGCCCTTGGCCCCGCCGGAGATTGTTGGCCTGCTCAACCTGCGCGGCCGCGTCGTCACCGCCATCAGCCTGCGCCACCGCATGAAGATGACCGCGCGCGACGCCGCTGCGGGCACAGCGCTGATGGCAGTCGGCATCGAGCACAAGGGCGAAGCCTTTGCGCTGATCGTCGATGCTGTCGGCGAAGTGCTGCGTCTGGGCGAGAGCACATTCGAGCCCAATCCCGTCCATCTCGATGCAGGCTGGGCGGCTGTATCCGCCGGAGTGCACCGGCTGGAGGAAAAGCTCCTGATCGTTCTCGATGTCGATGCCGTCCTGACTTTCGATATTTCTGCCGCAGCCTGAAGCGACCAATGCCAGATACTGGCCGGAGACCACGCCCATGAAACACTGCCTTGTTGTCGATGATTCAGCTGTGATCCGCAAAGTCGCGCGGCGGATCCTCGAAGGTCTGCAGTTCCGCATCACCGAGGCCGAGGATGGTTCGATGGCGCTGGATGCCTGCCGCAGCCAGATGCCTGATGCCGTGCTGCTCGACTGGAACATGCCGGTGATGGACGGCTATGACTTCCTGCGTGGCCTCCGCCAGATGCCGGGTGGCCGCGAGCCCAAGGTGGTGTTCTGCACCACCGAGAACGACATCGCGCATATCGCACGCGCCATGCATGCCGGTGCCGACGAGTACATCATGAAGCCTTTCGACAAGGAAATCGTGACCTCGAAGATGCAGCAGGTCGGCCTCATCTGACGGCACGCCGCCTGCTGATGCTGCCAGCGACACTTGGCGAGGCCTGCAAGACCACGAATGGAACAGGCTTCGCTCGGGGCCTCAAGCTCAGCCTCGTTCGGGCTGAAGGACACTGATGATCCACAATGCTGCCCTTCGTGAACAGCCGGATGCCGCGCGCAGGCGTGTGCTGGTTGTCGACGATTCGGTGGTTGTGCGCGGCCTCTTCTCGCGCTGGCTGGCAGATGCCGAGGGCCTCGAGGTCATTGGCACGGCAGGCAACGGCGCGCAGGCCATCGAGGCCGTTGCGCGGCTGGCGCCCGACATTGTCGTGCTCGATCTCGACATGCCCGAGATGGATGGGCTGACGGCTCTGCCGCTCCTGCTTCAGGCCAATCCGAAACTGGCCATCGTCGTGGCTTCGACTCTGACCGAGCGCAATGCGCGCCTCTCGATGAAGTGCCTGGCGCTGGGCGCCATTGACGTGCTGGGCAAGCCAAGCACCAACCGTGACCTCACTCTTTCGGTCGAGTTCCGGCAGGAGCTGGTCCGCAAGCTGCAGGGCCTCGACGGGGCCCGCCCCCGCGCCATGTCGCCGGTGCGCAGCCCCGTGGCCGAGAAGCTTGCGACATCCACCCCCGGACAAAACGGGCTGGTGCGCGACCTGCGCCCCTACATCACCGGCGATCCGCGTTTTCTGCTGATCGGGGCTTCCACCGGTGGGCCGCGCGCAGTTGCCAAGGTGCTCGGCGACATTGGCGGCGCACTCAGGAATCTGACGACGCTGGTGGTGCAGCATATGCCGCCGGTCTTCACCGCATCCTTTGCCAGCCAGATTGCCAGCCATACCGGCACACCCGCGCGCGAGCCTCACGATGGCGAGCGGCTGGTTCCGGGCAACATCTACATCGCGCCAGGTGGCCGCCATTTCGGCATCACACGGCAGCAGGGCCACCCGGTGGCGCGCATTTGCGACGGCCCGCCGGTGCGCTTCTGCCGCCCTGCCGTCGATGTGCTTTTCAATGATGCAGCCAGCCTGCTGGGCTCATCCGCCATCGCGGTTGTGCTGACAGGCATGGGAACCGATGGCACCGATGGCGCGCGCAGCCTGCGCGCCGCCGGTTGCGCGGTGATCGCACAGGATGAAGCGTCGAGCGTGGTCTGGGGCATGCCAGGTTCGGTCGCGAAAGCAGGCCTTGCGAGCCTTGTGATGCCGGCCAACGAGATTGGGCTGGCATTGCGGTTCATGGCCGAGAAAAGGCCGCACGCAAGATGACCGAAGCTGATTTCCAGTGGCTGCGCGAGATGCTGCACAAGAAGTCAGGGCTCTCCCTGACGGTCGAGAAGCGCTATCTTGTTGAAAGCAGGCTGGGCTCGCTCTGCCGTCGCCGCAAGATCGACAGCATCGGCGAACTGGTGCGCATGATCCGCTTTGGCAGCAACCCTGAGCTTGAGAACGCCGTCATCGAAGCGATGACGACCAACGAGACGCTGTTCTTCCGGGATCGGGTGCCGTTCGAGCTGTTCAGCAAGGTCGTGCTGCCCGAAGCCTTGGAACGCAACCGCACGAGCCGCACTTTGCGCATCTGGTGTGCGGCAGTCTCGACCGGCCAGGAAGCCTATTCGCTCGCCATGATTCTCGATGACATGGCGGCTCAGCTCGCTGGCTGGCGCATTGATATTGTCGGCACCGACATTTCCGAAGAGGTGCTGCAGAAAGCGCGCGCCGGCCTCTACAGCCAGTTCGAGATGCAGCGCGGCCTGCCGACACCGATGCTGCTGAAGCATTTCACGCAAGACAGCGACCAGTGGCGCATCTCGCAGAAGCTCCGCAACATGGTGCAGCTGAAGCGCCTCAACCTGCTGGAAGACACCGCAAGCCTCGGCACCTTCGACATCATCTTCTGCCGCAATGTGCTGATCTATTTCGATCTCATCACCAAGGCCAAGGTGATGGGCGAGCTGGCGCGCCGTCTGAAGCCGGAGGGCGCCCTGCTGCTTGGGGCAGCAGAGACCGTGATCGGCATCTGCGACGCCTTCACGCCGGACCGGACCAACCGCGGGCTCTATCGCCCCGCCGATCCCAAGGCGGTCAATGTCGGGCTGCCCCTGGCTCCGCGCCTGCTGGCCGCACAGGCACAGCGCGCCTGAACACCGGCACATCCGACCGGACGCGCAGCCTCACGGATCTGGGCTGATCGCAACAAATCGTGAAGCTGCCCACAAACAAAAACCCCGCCTGTGAGGCGGGGTCCCGTTGACCTGTCGTTTACATCCGACGTCCAGATCTCAAGCCTTCTGTTGCGCGACCCTGCGGGCCACCCTGCCCTCAGGCCGGGATGCGCTGGTCCATTTCGGCGGGCTCGCGCAGCACATAGCCGCGGCCCCAGACCGTCTCGATGAAATTCTTGCCATCGGACGCATTCGCCAGCTTCTTGCGCAGCTTGCAGATGAACACATCGATGATCTTGAGTTCCGGCTCGTCCATCCCGCCATAGAGATGGTTGAGGAACATTTCCTTGGTGAGCGTGGTGCCCTTGCGCAGGCTCAGCAGCTCGAGCATCTGGTATTCCTTGCCGGTGAGATGCACGCGCTGGGCGTCGACCTCGACCGTCTTGGTGTCCAGATTGACAACCAGATCACCCGTGGTGATGACCGACTGGGCATGGCCCTTGGAGCGGCGCACGATGGCGTGAATGCGCGCCACCAGCTCGTCCTTGTGGAAAGGCTTGGTCAGGTAATCATCGGCGCCGAAGCCGAGACCCTTCACCTTGTCCTCGATGCCGGCCAGACCCGAAAGGATCAGGATCGGCGTCTTGACCTTGGACACCCGGAGTGACCGGAGAACCTCGTAACCCGACATGTCGGGGAGATTCAGGTCAAGAAGAATGATGTCGTAGTCATAGAGCTTGCCCAGATCGACACCCTCTTCACCGAGGTCTGTCGTATAGACATTGAAGCTCTCAGATTTGAGCATCAGCTCGATGCTCTGAGCGGTGGCGCTATCGTCTTCGACCAGCAAAACCCGCATGTCACGTCCTCAATTTCGCCTCGGAACCAGCGATCCTGTTCGTTTCGCCTCAAGCCCCCACGGCCACCAGGCGACGATCCACCAGCACTTTCCTACGCCACACGTCACGCTACGGTTAATTGGTTAACAAACCGTGATTCTCGTGCGCAAGTGCTTCGCTGCAGAAAGAGTCAAGCGGATTCAATTTAATCCCCGGAAGGATTCTTTTCGCCCGAATCTGAGTCTTTGACGCAACACTTGTTGGCCAGACGATCCACCCGTTCGCGACGCGGTCAGGCAAATCATCCTGAAACGCATTGTTAACGAGGCGAGTAAACGAATCACTAATGCGATGGCATATTCACGATTCTTGATTCACGGGGATCCGCGTGTCGGTTTCACAGCACAGCTCACGTCTCGCCACGCTCAAAGCCGAAATCGAGGGGCTGGAGGATCGCACCACCTATGGGCGCGTCTCCGCCGTGCGCGGCCTGCTGGTCGAGATCGCGGGCCCTGTAGGGGCGATGCAGCTTGGCGGGCGCATCGAGATCGAGATTGCCGCCTCCCGGATCGTTGCCTGCGAGATCATCGGCTTTTCCGGCGAAAAGGCGCTCGCCATGCCGTTCGGCACCATCGAGGGCATCCGGCGTGGCTGCCCGGCCTATGTGCGGCAGGCGCGGCCCGGCGCGCGCCCAACCCTGGGCTGGCTTGGCCGCACCATCGATGCGCTGGGTCGCCCCGTCGATGGCGGGCCGCCCTTGCCGCAGGGCGACCAGCTCTATCCCTATCGCGCTGATCCGCCCCCCGCCCATGCACGCAGGCGCGTCGGCCCGCCGCTTGATCTGGGCGTGCGTTCGATGAACGCCTTCCTCACCTGCTGCACAGGCCAGCGCATGGGCATTTTCGCCGGCTCCGGCGTCGGCAAATCCGTGCTGCTGTCGATGCTGGCGCGCTACACGGCAGCTGACGTCAACATCATCGGGCTGGTCGGCGAGCGCGGCCGCGAGGTGCAGGAGTTTTTGCAGGATGATCTGGGGCCGGAGGGTCTCGCCCGCTCCATCGTCGTGGTCGCGACCTCGGACGAGCCTGCCCTGATGCGCAAGCAGGCCGCCTACATGACGTTGACGCTGGCCGAGTATTTCCGCGATCAGGGCGCGCAGGTGCTCTGCCTGATGGATTCGGTCACCCGCTTTGCGATGGCGCAACGCGAGATCGGCCTGGCTGCGGGCGAGCCACCGACCACCAAGGGCTACACGCCCACCGTCTTTGCCGAACTGCCGCGCCTGCTCGAACGCGCCGGACCCGGCACGGGCGATGGCGCCATCACCGGGCTGTTCACGGTGCTGGTCGATGGTGGCGATCATGACGAGCCGGTGGCGGATGCCGTGCGCGGCATTCTCGATGGCCACATCGTCATGGAGCGTTCGATCGCCGAGCGCGGCCGCTATCCGGCCATCAACATCCTGAAATCCGTGTCGCGCACCATGCCGCGCTCGTGTGATCCGGCCTATTGGCCGGTCGTGCAGGAATCCCGCCGCGTGCTGGCGACCTATGCCGATATGGAAGAGCTGATCCGCCTTGGCGCCTATCGCCCCGGTTCCTCGCCGGAGGTGGACGAGGCCATCCGCCTCAACCCGGCGCTGGAGGCCTTCCTGAAACAGGCCAAGGACGAATCCACCTCGCTGGCCGAAAGCTACGCGATGCTGGCAGAGATCATGTCTCGCTAGGCACAGAAACTGCTGCCGGGCGCGCCAGCCTGTCCAGTTGCACGAAGGCGAGAGCCGAGACCACCAGCAGCACCAGTGACATGACGACAGCGCCGCGTGTGCCGGTCCGCTCCATGACGAAGGCATAGACCGTCGGCGAGGCGGCGAAGGTGAGGTTGAGCGGCAATGCCAGCCGCCCGATCAGCGTCGCAAACCCGCCTGAGCCAAACAGCACGAGCGGCAAGGTTGACCGTGCGAGGCTGACCCAGCCTGAAACCAGCCCGTATGTCACCACGAACACGAAGGCGAAGACGACACCAAAGCCAAAGAACAGCGGCGCGACCACAACCGGCACCGTGATGACCGCCGACCACAGCGCGATCTTGACCGGGTCAGCCACCTTGTCGAGCCAGAGCCATTGAACGGCGCGCGCCAGCACCTGGGAGGGCCCGCTCAGCGAACCGAGCCAGACAGCGACGGCAAAGCCGATGCCCGCCTCCTGGAAGATCGCGATGAAGTGCAGGGGCAGCCCCCAGGAGACAAAGCCGGCGGCCGAGAAAGCGAGCACGGCAAACCAGAAGCCGGCCCGGCGCGCCTCGAGATCAAGCCGTGAAACAATGGCGTGTGGCCGATGGTCGGGGTCGCTCAGCGCCCGCTGGTGGCGCCGGTCCGCGCGCCCGACCACAAGGGCGTGCAGCGGCGCACAGATCACGAGATGCAGCAGCGCATAAATCATGGCCACCTCCCGCCAGCTGAGATGCCGGAGCAGGTATTCGGTCAGCGGCCAGAACACGGCCACAGAAAGCCCGCCGACCACAGCCAGCAGCGTGATCGCGCTTTGCCCCTTGTCGCCACTGGCCCGCACCACAATCACGTGGCTCGCCAGGGTCAGGATCGTGGCCGAGGACGAGCCGATGACCACCCACGCAGCCAGATAGGACCAGAGCCCCTGCGCCTGCGAGAGCAACCCGAGCCCGGCCGCACCACCAAGCGAGCAGGCAACCAGCACAGGCATGGTGCGCGCATGCTCGAGATAGCGCCCGACAAACGGGGCCATCAGCGCGCCTGTGACCAGCAAAGCCGTCACCGCGCTGAACACCATTGCGGGTGAAAAGCCCAGATCACGCTGCAACGACAGGCTGAAGGCCGATGGCAGGTAATATGTCGCGCCCCAGCCAACCGTCTGGGTGATGGCCAGCGCGCACAGGAGAAGGGGATCGACGCGAGACATTTTCATGGACAGATTCGGTCCGGCGGGTGGATATCCGGGCTAGCACGCACATCCCGGCGCGGCCACGCTCGTTGCTGCATGGCGCGCCTCGCATCAACGCGAGGGAACGCTCAAATTCGCCCTTTCCCGGTAAGGAACGGTCAACCTCCTTGCTTCATGGTGCATTTGTCTCGCGGAGTGTTTTGACCGGGAGCGTGCTGAGGGGTCGGCGCGCACCCAAGCGTATCGGAGAAGACACGACATGAAGTCGCGAGAGACCCTTTTGCGTCTCAAGAGGTTCCAGGTGGACGAAAAGCGTCGCCGGGTGACCCAGATCGAGATGATGATCAACGAGTTTCACCGCATGGCCGGGGACCTGGATCGCGAGATCAAGGCCGAGGAGGCGCGGGCGAACATGACCGACCCGACGCATTTCGCCTATCCGACCTATGCAAAGGCCGCGATGGGGCGCCGGGACAACCTCATTCAGTCAGCTGACAATCTGAAAAGCCAGCTGGAAGAGGCCAAATCCGCGCTTCAGGAGGCCTTCGACGACATGAAGAAGGTCGAGATTCTCGAAGACCGCGAGAAAGCCTCCGAGCGCGCTGCCGAAGCTGCCCGCGAGCAATCGATGATGGATTCCATCGGCCTCAGGAGCATGCGCGCCAACGCGTGAATGCGGCTGGATGACCTTGCAAAAAAGCCCGCCGGTCACTCCGGCGGGTTTTTTGCTTGGCTTCACCGCAAGATCGGCACATGCGGTGAAGCATCCAGCGGCAGGTGCCCTGCCAGTCTTGGATCATCCACCACCTCGATGCCGAGCTGGCAGATCGCAAAGCCGCAACGCTGGTAGAAGCGCACCGCGCCCGGATGATCGAAGGTGCAGGTATGCACCCAGACGCGGGAAATGGCGTTGGCATGTTTCTCGCTGCTGGCCGCAGGTGCCCACGCCAGCTCAAGCGCCTGCGCCATCAGGCCAGCGCCTATGCCCTGCCCCACAGCGCTTTCCAGCAAACCGAAGAACGCGATCTCGACCTCGCCCGCCACGCGCCGGTCCAGCTCCAGCAAGCCGATGTCGCGGCCATTCTGCGAGACAGCATATGCCTCCACTGCGGGATCATCCAGAATGGCTGCAAGTTCGGCCTCGGGCATGACCAGCCGCGAGAACCACATCCAGCGCCAGCCCAGTTCGCGGTAAAGCGCCTGATAGCGTGGCAGCTGCTGACCTGTGAGCCTCGCCAGCCCCAATCCGGCATGGCCATCAGGCAGGCGATCGGCGCCATCGCGCTTTCCGGGAGATGCTGTCATCTCCAGCGATGTCACGATGGTCGCAATCTTGCCAGGTGGCAGCGCCGTGGTGCCGTTCAGACTGATGGACAGCGAGTCTTTCATGGGCCAAGTGTTGCCAATGCGCAGCGATTTGCCAAGCGACTCATTCACGACAGGCCACGAGCGTCGCATTGACCTTCCTGGTGAAGTCCGGCTCCCACGTGGCGGGGCGCAGCGGGCACAATGAAGCGCATCCTCGAATTTCTTTGGCCCGCCATCGGGTTCGGTGCCGTCGCCTTTTCCGGCTGGCTGCTCTGGCGCGAGTTCCAGGGCAATTCGATGAGCGAGCTCTGGCATGCGCTGAAAGCCATTCCGGCCCACCGTTGGGTGTTCGTGGCACTGGCCACCTTGGCCGCCTATGCCGCACTGGCGGGCTATGACCGCATCGCGTTGATGCATCTGGGCAAGCTGAAGGGCATCTCGCTGCGCTACATCGCGCTCTGCTCCTTCACCACCTATGCTCTCTCTCACAACATCGGCGCTTCTGTCGTCTCAGGCGGCATGGTGCGTTATCGTGCCTATTCCGCCAAGGGCCTGAGCGCGGCAGAGGTCGCGGTGCTGGTGGCGTTCTGCTCGCTCACGTTCGCGCTTGGCATGGCGCTGTGCGGCGGCATTGTCTTCACTTTCGAGCCGGACCTGATCCACCGCCTGCTCAAGCTGCCCGAATGGATGGCACGGTTGATCGGCATTGGCTGTCTCGGCTTTGTCGCAGCCTATCTCGCGGCCTCGCTGCTCAACCTGAAGGCGTTCCAGTTCCGCACCTTCCGGCTGGAATATCCGCATTGGCCGGTCGCGATCCGCCAGCTCACAATTGCGCCGCTGGAGATCATCGCGGCAGCCGCCATCATCTATTTTGCCCTGCCCGAGGCAGGCAATCCCGGCTTCTTCATCGTGCTTGGCATTTTCGTTGCGGTGTTCTCGGCGGCCCTCATCAGCCAGGCGCCCGGCGGTCTGGGCGTGATGGAGGTGCTGTTCATCGCAGCATTGCCCGGCATTCCGAAGCTGGATGTGCTGGCGGCGCTTCTGGTGTTCAGGCTGTTTTATCTGCTCATTCCGCTGGCCCTGTCCGTGCCCATCGTGCTGCTGTTTGAAAAAGCCCAGCTGGCAAAGACGCATCCGGACGCAGCGCAGCTCTAGAACCTGCCGCTCAGACCGGAACGCGGGCTGGCCGCTTCAGCGCGAGCGCCGCAGCCGCAAACATGATGAGCGCGCCCACAGCTTCGCTGGCCCCGAAGGGCTCGTTCAGGAAGATGATGCCGACGGCCACCGCAATGGCCGGGCTGACAAAGGCATAGAGCCCGGCGCGAAAAGCGCCCCAGTCGCGCAGCAGCCTGAGATATACCGTGAAGCCGACAAGCGAGCCTCCCACGATGAGGAAAGCGAGCGCTGGCAATGTTGGCCAGGCAACAAGCGCGGCAAGGTGGCTGGCATTGACCGGCTCCAGCGCCAGCGAAATGGCGGCCAGGCCAACCCCGCCAATCAGCGTCTGCCAGCCTGCCAGAACCATGGTCGGCAGTTGCGCCGAGAAGGGCCGCGTCAGCACCGCGCCGCAGCAATAGCTGATTGTGCCCAGCGCAATCGCCGCAAGCCCCGCCAGCTCCAGCGGATCGCGGCTGGCCATGGCAGGCCCGGCAATCCGGCTGGCAAACAGCAGCGTGAGACCGACCACGCCCAGCGCAATCGCGGCAAGCTTGCGCCGGTCAATCACCTCGTCGCCAAACAGCCGCCCGGCAATGATGGTGACGATCGGAATCATCGCGAAATTGACGATGGCCGCGAGACCGGTCGGCGCATGGGCAATGCCCCAGAACAGGAAGGCATAGTTGCCCGTGTTCACCGCCATGCCGGTCCAGAACACGCGCGACCAGAGCGCCTTGGGCACACGAAAGGCCGGGCGCCCCGCCAGCATCAGCATCAGCGCGCCTGCGATCAGGAAGCGGCTCGCGGCCAGAAACACCGGCGGCACATGGGCCGAGCCGATCTTCACCGGCAGCCAGGTCAGCCCCCAGACCAGGCACATCGCGGCAAAGAGCAGCGCGTTGCGGCTCTTATCGAGCCGACGGTCTTCAGCCTGACGCGCGGGTGGATTTCAGCCTGCGACAAGACCGGCGTCTCGCGACGGAAGCGCTCGACAATCTGGCGCACGAAAGGCCGCGCCATGCCGGAGCAGACGAGCGCCGGCATCTCGCCCATGCGCGCGGCATCCTCGAAACGGTCGCGCACATTCTGCACGAAATCCTGCAGCTTGGAGGGCGCCATCGCCAGATGGC
>JANMMX010000165.1:0-7320 GCA_031373605.1 Allobosea sp.
TTCGGCTTGAATGCGCATCAGGATCTGTGGCATGACATCTTTCACGTTCGCACTCATAACGTGAACATAGTAGAAACATGGACGCCGTCAACAGACCTCCAATACAGATCAACTCCGCCGCAATGCCTCAACCCCCGGCAAGGCCTTGCCTTCCATCCATTCCAGAAACGCACCACCCGCCGTCGAGACATAGGTGAGCGTGTCTGCCACACCGGCATGGTTCATGGCGGAGACGGTATCGCCGCCGCCGGCCACCGCGACCAGCTGCCCGGACGTGACAAGAGCCGCCGCTGCCTTCGCAACTGCGACCGTGGCCGTGTCGAAAGGTGCCAGCTCGAAGGCACCGAAGGGGCTGTTCCAGACCAGTGTCTTCGTGGACTGCAGTTTGGCGATGACAGCGGCGCTGCTGAGCGGGCCTGCATCGAGGATCATCTCGTCGGGCGCGACATCGCCGACCGGCACTGTGCGGTGGCCGGGATGTGCCTTGAATTCTTTCGCCACCAGCGCATCGACCGGCAGGATGATCTCGCATCCGGCCACTTTGGCCTTGGCCTCGATCTCGCGGGCGGTGGCCACCAGATCATGCTCGCAGAGCGATTTGCCGACATTCACGCCGCGCGCTGCCAGAAACGTGTTGGCCATGCCGCCGCCGATCACCAGTGTGTCGACCTTGGCGACCAGATTGCCCAGCAGATCGAGCTTGGTGGAGACCTTGGCACCGCCGACAATGGCCATCACAGGCCGCACAGGCGTGCCCAGCGCCTTGTCGAGCGCTTCCAGCTCCGCCTGCATGGTGCGTCCGGCGAAGGCCGGCAGCAGATGCGCGAGGCCTTCAGTCGAGGCATGTGCGCGGTGAGCTGCCGAGAAGGCATCGTTCACATAGATGTCGCCTTGGGCTGCCAGCGCTGCGGCAAAAGCTGGATCGTTCTTTTCCTCGCCCGCGTGAAAACGTGTGTTCTCGAACAGGATGATGTCGCCGGGATGGGCGAGCGAGACGATCTTTGCGGCGTCATCGCCGATGCAGTCATCCGAAAAGATCACCGGCTGGCCCAGCATGCGCGCCAGCACATCGGCCAACGGCTTCAGGCTGTCCTTGGCGTCCCGGCCCTTGGGGCGGCCAAAATGCGCCAGCAGGATGAGCTTTGCGCCCTTTCCCGCAATCTCGCGGATGCCGGGCAGAAGCCGCTCGATGCGGGTGGCATCGGTGACCTTGCCATTCTCCATCGGCACGTTGAGATCAACGCGCATCAAGACGCGCTGGCCCTTGAGACTGGCCTCGTCCAGCGTCCGGAAGCCGGCCTTCATTTCAGCAGGCCCGGCGCAAACTTGAGCACGGCGACAAGCAGCGCCACTGTCACCACGGCAGTGATGAGCGATGTCAGGGCGAGTGCAGCAAAGCGCGGTGTCTGCTCGACGCGGGCTTTCAGGCTGGCCACTTCCTGTGCGAGTTCAGCGGCATCGACCGAGCGGGCAGCAGCCTCGACCCGTTCGGCCGAGCGGTCCAGCGCGTCCTGCGCACGGCCAAAAACCGCCTCCTGACGGGCAAACTTCTCCTCGATCCGTGCCGCCTTTTCCTCGATCCGGGTCAGCTGGTCATGGCCAGCGACAGGGACTTTGACCATCGCCGAGGTGGCAGCGGTTTCAGGGGGCACGGTGGGCTCGATCTTGTCTGTCTTGGACATGGCAGGCCTCTGGGCTGGCGGCGGCAGGCATAGGGAAGGCGATGCGAAAAGGGCGCTCATCCTGCTGGATGGGCGCCCTTGAAGGGTCAGATGAGCTTCGCCATGGCGACAGCGGTGTCGCTCATGCGGTTGGAGAAGCCCCATTCGTTGTCATACCAGGCGAGCACGCGCACCAGCTTCTCGTCCAGCACCTTGGTCTGGTCGAGCGCAAAGGTGGAGGAGGCCGGGTCGTGGTTGAAATCCATCGAGACATTCGGCTGGTCGGTGACGCAGAGAATGCCCTTCAGCGGGCCACGTTTTGATGCCTTGATGATGGCATCGTTGATCTTCTCGACTGTGGTCTTGCGCTTTGACATGAACTTGAAATCGACCACCGAGACATTGGGCGTCGGCACGCGGATCGAGGTGCCGTCCAGCCTGCCCTTCAGCTCGGGGATCACAAGGCCGATGGCCTTGGCCGCACCCGTCGATGTCGGGATCATCGACATGGCGGCAGCGCGCCCGCGATAGAGATCCTTGTGCATCGTGTCGAGCGTCGGTTGGTCGCCTGTATAGGCATGGATCGTGGTCATGAAGCCCTTCTCGATGCCGACTGTGTCATGCAGCACTTTCACGACAGGGGCGAGACAGTTGGTGGTGCAGGAAGCATTCGAGATGACGAGATGGTCCCTGGTCAGTTCATGATGGTTGACGCCGAACACGACCGTAAGGTCAGCGTTATCGCAAGGAGCAGAGACGATCACGCGCTTGGCGCCAGCCGCCAGATGGGCAGCGGCCTTGTCGCGCGTGGTGAAGATGCCGGTGCATTCCAGCGCGATGTCGACGCCGAGCGCCTTGTGCGGCAGGTCCTTGGGATCGCGGATGGCGGTGACCTTGATGGGCCCGCGGCCCACATCGATCGTGTCGCCCGAGACTGTCACCGTGCCGGGAAAACGACCATGGACCGAATCGAAGCGGAACAGGTGGGCATTGGTCTCGACGGGGCCGAGATCGTTGATGGCGACCACTTCGATGTCACGGCGCTTGGACTCGATGATGGCCCGCAGAACATTGCGCCCGATGCGGCCAAAACCGTTGATCGCCACTTTCACCGTCATCGTCTGTGCTCCTTCAAAGCTTGAAATGTCATTTCCTGGCGTGATCCAGCGCGACAGCTGAACAAGTCACGCTTTCACGGCGCCAGATCGACCAATCTTGCGGCAAAGGCAAGTGTTTTCGGCAGAAATCAGCCGTTGTGACGACGGATTGCGGCTTCCACCACGCCCTCAGCCGTGATGCCAAAGTGCTTGTAGAGTTCCTTGGCTGGCGCACTGGCACCAAACGAGCACATGCCGATGAAGGGCGAGCCCGCACCGATGATCGCATCCCAGCCAAAGCGCACGGCGGCCTCGACAGCGATCTTGATCGGTGCATCGCCGACAATCGCCTTCTGGGTCGCGGCATCCTGCATCTGCAGGAGATCAAGCGACGGCACGGAGACGACGCGCGTCGGCATGCCCTTGGCCATCAGCATCGTGCGCGCCGCCACCGCAATCTCGACCTCGGAGCCCGAGGCAAAGAGCGAGACCTGCGCCTTGCCGCCCTCGGCTGCCAGCAATTCATAGGCACCGGTGGCGGTGCGGTTCTTGGCCGTGCCGTCCTGGCGCAACTGCGCGAGGTTCTGGCGCGAGAGGGCGAGCACGCTGGGGCCGTCCGTGCGCTCGATGGCGAGCTGCCAGCACTCGGCGGTCTCGATGGCGTCGCAAGGGCGGAAGACGCGCATGTTCGGCATCGCGCGCAGGGAGGCCAGATGCTCGACCGGCTGGTGCGTCGGGCCGTCTTCGCCCAGACCAATGGAATCATGGGTCATGACATAGATTACGGGCAGGCCCATGAGCGCGGCGAGCCGCATCGAAGGGCGGGCATAATCGGCGAACACGAGGAATGTGCCGCCAGCGGCGCGGAAGCCACCATGCAGCGTCATGCCATTCATGGCAGCGGCCATGCCGTGTTCGCGAATGCCGTAATGCATGTAGCGGCCCTTGGGCGTCTTGGGCCCGAACGGCATCAGGCCCTTGGCCTTGGTGTTGTTGGACGGCGTCAGGTCAGCCGAGCCCGAGACCAGCTCCGGCATCACCGGCAGGATCACATCGAGCGCCATTTCAGACGCCTTGCGGGTGGCGACCGTGACGGGGGCTGCCACCAGCGCCTTCTTGTGCGCGGCGATGGCTTTGGAAAGGCCTGCGGGCACCACATGGCCGTTGCGGCGGTTGAACTCGGCCTGCTTGCGGGTGGAGAGGGCGGCAAAGCGCACCTCCCATTCCTTGCGCAGCTCAGCGCCTTTCGAGCCAAATGCGCGCCAGGTCTTCAGCACATCGGCGGCCACCTCGAAGGCGGCTCCCGTGATGCCAAGCTTAGCCTTGGCGCCTGCCAGTTCCTCGGCACCCAACGGCTCGCCATGCGCCTTGGACGTGCCGGCCCGCTTGGGCGCACCGAAGCCGATCACCGTCTTGCAGGCGATGAGGGTCGGCTTGGAAGACTTCTGCGCGCGGCGGATGGCCGCTTCGATGGCGTCCGGATCATGGCCATCGACGCGCTCGGCCCGCCAGCCGCAGGCCTTGAAGCGCGCGATCTGGTCAACCGAATCCGAGATCGACAGCGGGCCATCGATCGAGATGCCATTGTCGTCCCAGAGCACGATCAGCTTGTTGAGCTTCTGGTGCCCGGCCAACCCTATGGCCTCATGGCTGATGCCCTCCATCAGGTCGCCATCGGAGGCGAGCACATAGGTGAAGTGGTCGACCGTCTTGCGGCCAAATTCGGCAGCCAGCATGCGTTCGGCAATTGCCATGCCGACCGAGGTGGCGAGGCCCTGACCCAGCGGTCCGGTGGTCATCTCGACACCCGGCGTGTGGCCATGTTCGGGGTGGCCAGCGGTTTTCGAGCCCATCTGGCGGAAGCGCTTCAGCTCATCCAGCGTCATGCCGGGCGCGCCCGTCAGATAGAGCAGCGCATAGATCAGCATGGAGCCGTGGCCAGCTGACAGCACGAACCGGTCACGGTCCGGCCAGGCCGGGTTGGCGGCATCAAACTTCAGGATACGCGAGAACAGCACGGTGGCGACATCAGCTGCGCCCATCGGCAGGCCCGGATGGCCGGACTTGGCCTGCTCCACCCCGTCCATCGCCAGGCCACGAATGGCATTGGCAAGTTTGTCGTGCAGGCTGCGATCGTTGGCGGCGGCGCTCATGGTGCGTGGCTCCTGAAGGGGTGGCGGTTCGATAGGCGCTGGCTTTGCCCTGAGTCAATCAAGAGCGGCTGCTTTTTGGAGCAACGCAGAGCGCCTATCGGCACAAGGAGCCCAAAACGCGCAAATCCTGCTGCTTTGTTGGCCGTTGTGCATAGCGGGCTTCGCTCCGCGAATCATGTCATGATCCGGTCTCAAAATCGGAGAGACTGCATGGTCCCGGCCTTGCGCAATGTGGAGCAGACCCCAAGTGGCTGAATCGAACCTCGATCAGGCAATCAGGCGGCTGGAAGCGTCGCTCGGACAACTCGAGGCCGCCGGGCAGAAACGCCTTGAGGCCGAACACCGGCGCGGCGACATCGAGACCGAGCTCACGCTGATGCAGGATGACAGGGCCAGGCTGGCTGTGGAGCTGGATGGCTCGCTGGCCCGTGTGGCGCGGGTCGAGGGCGCGGCGAACGAGGTTGGCAAGCGGCTTGACCGGGCCATGGACACGATCCGCGCGGTGATTGCCGATGCTGAAGCCGGGGGTGCGCGCTGATGGCACAGGTCAATGTGATGATTGCAGGCCGCGCCTATCGCATGGCGTGCGGCGATGGCGAGGAGCCGCATCTGGAAGGGCTAGCCGCACTTTATGACGGCAAGATAACCGAGCTGCGCGAATCTTTCGGCGAAATTGGCGACATGCGCCTGCATGTCATGGCCGCGCTGATGGTGGCCGACGAGATGTCGGAAGTGAAGAAGCGGCTCGATGCGCTCGAGCAGCGCCTTGCTGTCGTGAAGGGCGATGCCGGATCGGCCGATGCCCGGCTGGAGGAACTGGAAGAGCGCATGGCCAAGGTGCTGGGGGGTGCGACTGACCGGATCGAGCGCGTGGCACGCAGCCTCAGCCAGCCATCCAGCAGCTAGCCTGCAAACAATCAGGGCCGAAGCCGGCAACGCGCTCTGGCTATTTGCACAGGTCGCGCCTACATAGCAGTCGCGGGGCTGCCTGTTGCGTGAAGAGCTTGTATTCCCGGGCCCTTACGATCTCCTCGGGAGCTGTCCCTGACCAGGTCCCTGGACCTGGATACCACGGCGCCCACCTACTTATGTAGGTGCACCGGGATCGAATGCTCCACGGACGAGGTGGCTCCGCAACCTCCTCGCATCGACGGTTCTGAATGTCTGCCGCAGTTCCTGACAGCGCCGCCACTGATGCAGCCAGCACGCCGCCTGCCATTGAAAAGGCGCGTTTGCGCTGTGCCGCGCTCGCGCTGCGTGACGGGCTCGAGCTCGATGCGCGACTTGAGTGGGACCAGGCGATCGCAGCGCATGCAACGGCGCTGGATGTCTGGAGCAGTGGCCCGGTTTCGGCTTATTGGCCAATGCGCTCGGAGGCCGATCCGCGCCCCATCCTCGAAGAGCTTGCGCTGCGCGGTCTGCCGCTGTGCCTGCCTGCCGTTGTCGATGGTCTCCTGCAATTCCGGCAATGGACGCCGTGGGAGCCGATTGTGCCAGGCGGCTTTGGAACATTGGTGCCGCCTGAAGGTGTGGCCGTGCTCGCGCCTGCCGTGCTGATCGTGCCACTGGCTGCCTTTGACCGGCGCGGCTTCCGCATCGGTTACGGCAAGGGCCACTATGATCGGGCGTTGGCGGCACTCGGTGAGGTGACCACGGTGGGTATCGCCTATGCTGCGCAGGAGATCGCGGAAGTGCCAGCTGAACCGCATGACCGGGCGCTGGACTGGATCGTGACGGAAGAGGGCGCGATCCGCTGTCTTTGATTTTAAGCCCGGAGTCATTACTGAAGGCGCCGGACTGTCTGATCTTTCTAGATTACTGGACCCGGAACACCCCATGCGCCTCCTCTTTCTCGGTGATGTCGTTGGCCGTCCGGGCCGCCTTGCAGTGCAGGCGCAATTGCCGGAGCTGCGCAAACGCTGGGCGCTCGATTGCGTCATCATCAATGGCGAGAATGCGGCTGGCGTGGCCGGCATCACCGAAGTGATCTGCGACGAGTTGCTTGATGCGGGGGCCGATTGCGTCACGCTGGGCAACCATGCCTGGGACCAGCGCGAGGCGATGGTGTTCATCGCCCGCCAGCCCAGACTCATTCGCCCGGCCAATTTCACCAAGGGCTCGCCCGGGCGGGGCACGGCGGTGATCGAGGCGCGCAACGGGGCCCGCGTGCTGGTGATGAACCTGATCGGGCGCGTGTTCATGGGCCTGTCGAACGATCCTTTCGCGGCTGCCGAGCGCGAGCTTGGCGCCTGCCCTCTGGGCGAGGGCTGCGACGCCCTTGTCATCGATTTTCATGCGGAGGCGACGTCCGAGAAGCAGGCCATGGCGCAGTTCGTCGATGGCCGCGCCACCCTTGTCGTCGGCACGCACACCCATGTGCCAACGGCCGATCAGCAGATCCTCGCGGGC
>JANMMX010000167.1:0-12447 GCA_031373605.1 Allobosea sp.
GTGCAGGAAACAGCCGACGCCAAGGCGCTGACCCTGGTCGCTGCCAACACAACCGACCTTACAATCAATGCAGACCCGAAAGCCCTGCATCAGGTCCTCACAAACATCCTGCAGAATGCCGTGAAATTCACGCCAGATCGCGGCCAGATCTCTGTGCGCGTCAAGCCTGCGGTCGGTGCCGTGAACATTTTTGTCGAAGACAATGGCATCGGGATTCCCAAGGCCAACCTGTCGAGGATCGGCAAGCCGTTCGAGAAGGTCGAGGGCGAATTGACGCGCAGCTACAAGGGTTCGGGTCTCGGCCTCGCCATCGCCCGCTCGCTGGTGGAGCTGCATGGCGGATCACTGCGGATCCGCTCCACAGTGGGCGAAGGCACGATTGTGATGGTGCATCTGCCGCTGGTAGGTCCCGCCTCTGGCGCGGCCCTGAACTAGGAACCGGCAACCACCCGCGCCGCGAAGATCGCGCGAACCTGACGGCGCAGGTCTGAAAGATGGGCCGCCAGAACCCTGGCATCAGGATGACTTGAGGCCGTGGCAATCCGCTTCTGGACACGCGCCGGCACGAGTTTGCTGTCAAAGGCACCGTCGACACAGAAGCGCTGCCACTGCTGCACGGTGCTGATGAGGGCATGGGCTTCCAGCAGCGTTGCCACGTCAGCGCGCGGCATGAGGCCTGTCTCTGCAGCAGCCATCAGCGTGGCGGGTGTGTCCGGGGCAAGCAAGGCTGGCACGTCGGCTGCGTGGGCCAGGATCAGGTACTGCGCCAGAAAATCGAGATCGGTCAGCCCGCCTGCCGCGAGCTTCAGGTCATCGGGATTGTCTTCACCCTTCTCCTTGGCAATCAGGGCCCGCATCTGTGACACGTCGAAGGCAACTGTCTTTGGCTCGCGCCGGCGCGTCAGGATTGTGCGAATGGCAGCCTCGGCGCGAGCGGCAAGCCCCGCATCTCCGGCAACAACACGAGCGCGCGTCAGCGCCATCTGTTCCCAGATTTCGGCCTCGCTCGCATGATAATCAACAAAGCCGTCGAATTGTGTCGCCGCCGGGCTCTTGTTGCCGGAGGGCCTCAACCGCAGGTCCACCTGCCAGAGCGTGCCGCGCCGGGTGGGGACGGTCAGTGCCGCCACCAGCCGTTGCACCAGCCTGACATGGTAGGTCACTGGATCGAGTGGACGGGCGCCGTCACTCGAACCGGCATTCTCGGGCCGGTCATAGAGCACAAGCAGGTCAAGGTCTGAGGAGGCTGTCAGCTCACCCGCACCCAGCCGGCCCAGCCCGATAACCACCAGCTCGGCACCCTCGACCACGCCGTGCTCCGCTTGAAAAGCCGCGCGCGTGTCTTCCAGCGCCACCTGGATCGAGGCCTGCGCGATGGCCGCATAGGCGTGGCCTGCCGCCTTCGCATCAATCACGCCAGACAGAAGCCTTGCACCGACCAGAAACAGCTTCTGCCGCACAGCATCGCGCATCCGGTCCAGCCCATCCTCGACCGAGGGCGGCGGCGAGCCAACCATCGCGCGGATGCGGACTTTGAGAGTCTCAACGTCAAGTGGCGCAGAAATGAAGGCCGGGTCAATTACTCCATCGAGCACATGTGGATGCATCGCCGCGACCGTCGAAAGGCGCGGTGCACTGCCCAGAATGTCAGCGAAGAGCGTGAGGAAAGCCTCGCGCGAGCGCAGCAAGGTCAGCAGTTCAGCCGCTGCCGGCATCCGCATGAAGATGCTGTCGAGATGATTCAGCGCGCCGTCAGGATCGATCGTGCGCCCCAATGCCACCAGCAAGGCCGGCGTCACCTCTGTCAGCACCTCGCGGGCACGCGCTGTGGTTACCGCGGGACGGCGACCGAAGTGCCAGCCGCGCACGGTTTCAGCTGCCAGTACGGTGTCACGAAAGCCAAGTTTCTTCAGCGTTTCCAGCGTCGCAGGATCATTGTCCTTGCCTGTAAAGCTGAGGGCTCCGGCACTGCTGGCGAGCGTCGGCGCATCCTCGAACAGGCGGGCGTAGTGATCCTCGACGCGACGCGCTTCACTGGTCAGCGCCTTGCTGAAGGTGGCGGTGGAGGCAAAACCGCAAAAGCGGGCAAATCCCTCCAGATCAGCGGCAGAAGTCGGCAAGGTCTGCGTCTGCTCGTCATGCCGCATCTGCAGGCGATGCTCAACCGTGCGCAGGAATTCATAGGCCTGTCGCAACTCGTCGCGTGCCCTGGGCGTAATCCAGCCTTCGTCCGTCAAGGCTCCCAGCATGGCAATGGTGCGGGGCCCGCGCAGCGCCGGTCGACGTCCGCCAAAAACCAGCTGCTGTGTCTGCACAAAAAACTCGATCTCGCGGATGCCCCCGCGCCCGAGTTTCACATTGTGGCCAGCCACCGCGATGATGTCATGGCCTTTCACCGCCTGAATCTGGCGCTTCATCGCATGAATGTCGGCAATGGCGGCAAAGTCGAAATACTTGCGCCAGATGAAGGGCGCGAGGTCGGCAAGAAAGCGCGCGCCCAGCGCCATATCACCAGCGATCGGTCTCGCCTTGATATAGGCCGCCCGCTCCCAGTTCTGGCCCACGGTCTCGTAATAGGAATAGGCCATGGGCAGCGACACGGCCACATGGGTGGAGCCCGGATCAGGCCGCAGCCGCAGATCGACGCGGAAGACATAGCCGTCCGGCGTGCGCTCCTGGATGATGCGGGCTATCAGTTGGGTCAGCTTGACGAAGAAGCTTGGCGGCTCGGCCACGCCCGCAGAGAGTGCCACTTCCGGATCGTAGAACACGACAATGTCGATGTCTGACGAATAGTTCAGCTCACACGCGCCATGCTTGCCAAGAGCCAGCACGACCAGTCCGGTGCCCGCTCCCGGATCATCAGCGTTCGCGAGATTGATGCGGCCCAAATCGGCCATCTGCCGCAAGGCATGGGTGCAGGCCAGCTGCACGGCCGTATCCGCACAATTGGTGAGCGCCGCCGTCACCTGCGCCACATCCCAGACCCTGCCCATATCGGCGAGCGCCACCAGCAGCGCCACATCGCGCCTGAACTGGCGCAGCGCCCGCATCACATGCGCCGTGTCGGCAGGCGGCAGGCAAACAGTCTGGACGGCCTCAACGAGCGAAGCCATTCGTGCATCCGGCTCCATCTGCAATGTTGCCAGCAGGGCAGCGGGTGCCTGCCGCATCGCCTGTGCCAGGAAGGGCGAATGCGCCAGCACACCGGCCAGAAGGTCATGCGCAGCTGGGAAGCGTGCCAGAAGGGCCACCAGAGCTTCGCGTGCCTGTGCATCATGCACGCGATCAAGCAGCTCCCTGCCGATGACTGCGCTCGCCCTGGCACGCGCGGGCAGCACCGGTCCTTTGCTGGCAAGGGCGGCCAGCGACGTCACGAGCCACTGCCCTCTGCCGCTATCGGCAATGTCAGCACGGCTCTGAGCCCTGGTGCATTGTCCTCGAGGCGCAGCGTGCCGCCATGGAGCTTGGCAACTGCCGATACGAGGCTCAGGCCCAGCCCGAAACCTGGCTGGCTGCGGCTTTCATCCAGTCTGACAAAACGCTCCATCACGCGCGTCCGATCCGCTTCAGGTATGCCCGGGCCATTGTCAGCCACGGCCAGCACCATGGCATTGTCGACCCGTTTTGCCGAGAGGCTGATCCTGCCGCCTTCAGCGGCGCCAACGCCCTGATCTTTTGCATATTTGATGGCATTGTCGACAAGGTTGGCCAGCGCCTGCCCGATCAGCTCTCGATTGCCGGTCATCGACAGGCCAGGCTCGGTCTCGACCGTGAGCATGGCGCCTGCCTCCTCTGCCAGCGGCTCATAGAGCTCGCTGATGCCGGCCACGACCTCGGAAAGATCGATAGCCGCCAGAGATTCCTTCACCTGCCCCGCCTCCAGCCGCGCGATCATCAGGAGTGCGTTGAAAACGCGAATCAACCCGTCCGCTTCCTCGATGGTGCCATCAAGCGCCGCGCGCAGCTCATCAGGGCCAGATGTGGCACGCAATGCGGCCTCGGCGCGATTGCGCAGGCGTGTCAGCGGCGTCTTGAGGTCATGGGCAATGTTGTCGGAAACCTGCTGCATGCCGCCCATCAGCTCGCCGATGCGGTCGAGCATGGCATTGAGGTTCAGCGCCAGCCGGTCCAGCTCGTCACCGGTGCCTGCGACCTTCAGCCGGTCCTTCAGGTCGCCATTCATGATGCTCTGGGCCGTGGCGCTCATGCCATCGACGCGTCTCAAAACACGGCGAGTGACATACCATCCGGCAAAACAGCCCAGCACGAAGACCAGCGCGATGGACCACCCACCTGCCCTGCGGATGACCGCGCGCAGCCGCTCGCGCTCCTCGACATCGCGCCCGACCAGCAACCGGAAACCGGCCTGCAGCACATAAACGCGCACGATGGCACGGTGCGTACGCTCGTCGCTGTCGACGACGGCGCTTCTGCTATAAGGGATCTCCACCTCGCCCGGTCGGTCAAGCACGCCGGGTGGCAGCGCCTGCACGTTGCCGGCCAGCCGGTCGCCCAACGGCGTCGTGACCAGATAGAGCGAGGCGCCAGGCTCGGTTGAGCGCCGCTCGATGATGTTCACCAGCCGCCGGATGCCACCAATGCGGTGTTGCTCGGCAAGACCCGCGATCTCCGCATCAATGGTGGAACGGATCTGGTCATCCAGCAGGTTACGGGCGTTGAAGGCGACGTAACCAAGCAGGAAAGTCGCGAAAAGCGCGAAGATGACCAGATAAGCCAGCGTCAGCTTGAAGGCAGTCGTGCGGAACAGATTGGGCAGGAAACTGCTACGCGCCATCGCGCACCATGTAGCCCGCGCCGCGAACGGTGTGGATCATGGCGCGCTCAAAGCCTTTGTCGACCTTGGCGCGAAGCCGCGAGACATGCACATCGATGACATTGGTCTGCGGATCGAAGTGATAGTCCCAGACGTTTTCCAGCAACATCGTGCGCGTCACCACCTGGCCTGCATGCTTCATGAGATATTCCAGCAGGCGGAACTCGCGCGGCTGGAGCAGGATTTCGCCAGCGCCGCGCGTTACCCTGTGCGAGAGCCGGTCCAGCACAAGATCGCCGACACGGTAGCTCGTCACCTCCATCGCCGGAGCCGCGCGGCGGCGCGACAGTACTTCCAGGCGCGCGAGCAACTCGGAGAAGGCGTAGGGCTTGGGCAGATAGTCATCGCCACCGGCGCGCAGGCCCTTCACGCGGTCATCGACCTGACCAAGCGCAGAGAGAATCAATGCCGGTGTCGTGTCGTTCTGCTCGCGGAGCGACCGGATCAACGACAACCCGTCGAGACGCGGCAACATGCGGTCTACCACCAGCACGTCATAGCCCCCGCCTTCGGCCATGGCATAGCCGGTCAGTCCATCCGCAGCATGGTCAGCCATGTGGCCCGCCTCGCGAAAGGCTTTCACCAGATAGCTGGCGGCATCCGAATCATCTTCGACGATGAGAATACGCATGGCGTGAACTTAGACCTTTCCGTGAAAAAGGCAGGCCTTGGAAAAGCGGCAGGCCTTGGAAAAGCGGCGGGTGTTGGAAAAACAGCAGGCCGTGCGGGTCTCCTGCACGGCCTGCCTTCGACGGGAGGGAGCGTTGGTTGGGGGCGACGGTTGCCTCGGCCCTCTCCCGAACCGGTATCAGGCTGCGGGCAGACGCCCGATCTCGAGGGTCACCTGGCGTTCTCGACCCTCGCGCCAGAGCGTGAGCGTGGCTTTGGCGCCCGGTGCCAGCTTGGCAATGCGCCGTGTGAGATCACGCGCCTCACCGATCTTTTCGCCATCCACCGCGATGATGACATCGCCGCGCCGGACCCCGGCCTTCGCGGAGGGGCCATTGGCCTGCGCCTCGGCCACCAGCGCGCCGCGTGGCTCCTTGAGGCCAATGGCATCGGCCACCTCAGCCGAGACAGGCTGGATCTGCACGCCGATGAAGCCGCGCGACACGGAGCCGCCTGCCTTCAGCGCCGCAATCACCGTTTCGGTGGTCGAGGCCGGCACCGCAAAGGCGATGCCGACATTGCCGCCGGACGGCGAATAGATCGCCGTGTTCACCCCCACGACCTCGCCATTGAGGTTGAAGGTCGGGCCACCCGAATTGCCACGGTTCACTGCGGCATCGATCTGCAGGAAATCATCGTAGGGGCCCGAGCCAATGTCACGGCCGCGCGCCGAGACGATGCCGGCTGTCACTGTGCCGCCAAGCCCGAACGGATTGCCGACAGCCACGACCCAGTCGCCGATGCGCGGGTTGCCCTTGGCGAGGTTGACGAAGGGCAGCTTGCCCTCGCCGTCAACCTTCAACAGCGCCAGATCGGTGCGCGCATCGGTGCCGATCACCTTGGCGTTCAGCGTGCGGCCATCATCGGTGACGAGTTGCACCTCGACCGCGCCCTCGACCACGTGGTTGTTGGTGACAGCATAGCCATCCGCCGAGATGAAGAAGCCCGAGCCCTGGCTCATGCCGAAACGTCCGGGTGCATCAGGCCGCTGGCCGCGCTGGCCGCGCGCGCCCTCCTCGCCAAAGCGGCGAAAAAAGCGCTCGAGCGGATGGCCAGGCGGAAAGCCCTCGGCTCCCTCCTCCAACTCAGGGCTTGATGCCTTCGCGGCAGCGGTCTTGACGCGCACCGACACCACGGCAGGCTTCACGCGTTCAACGACATCGGCGAAGGACGGCAGCTGCACCTGCGCGGAAACGGTGGGGCTGGACAGCGCGGCTGTCTGTGCCTCGGCCGGAAAGGCCTCAACGATCTTGCCGCCGCCAAAGCCGATGGCGAGGCCAAAACCGATGACGGCCGCGCCTCCCAGCAGGGCAGAACGGTGCGACGTGAAACGAGAAGTCAAAGCCGAACGCATCATGATCTCCGGACAGTCATGCAGGGAGATGTCCCTGCTTCCTGTCGCTCACAATGCAGGCCTGAGCCTTACCGCGAGATCGAGTGCGCATGAATTTTCCGTAACGTTCACCTCGCGGCTTCATGAGGCCTTGCAGCACTTTACGCAGATTGAAGCCCTGATATGATCTTCCAGTGGCGCGCTGTGAGGTCGGGGAATTGAATTCGATGCGTTATTTCTTTCAATGTTTTATCGCCGCATCTGCCCTCGCTGTCTGCACTGCAAATGTTGTACAGGCGCAGACCAAGACCGCCTATCAGGTCGGGGTCGATGTTGCGCAAAAGCGCGGTTATTCAAACTCGGATTGCTATGCCAGGGTTTTCGCCAGGCATGCCGTCGCTGTTGTTTATCCAAGCGGTTCACGCGGCTGGTCTGCGGCATCGACGCCAGCCTACAACAACGAATTGCGCCAGCGCTGCGGTGTCGATCGCCTTGGTGACATGGCGGCAAAGCGGCAGCAGGCACCGCGACTGGCAAGCGCGCCGCAGCGGCAACTCACGTCGCGCGGCGCGGTCGAAGCGCCTCAGACGCGTTCGGGCGCCTACGCAACAGGCCTGGCCATCGCGCACCAACGCGGCCACGCGGGAGCGAAGGCAAACTGCTACGCACGCGTGTTCGTCTCACACGCTTATTATCGACCGAACCCAAACAAGGTAGGTGTCGTGGGCTGGGCTGCAACCATCGGACCTGCCTATCAGGGAGAGATGTTCAGCCAGTGCGGGATCAGCAGCTGACGGCCAACTATCGCCGCTCCTGATCCATCAGCGCGCGCAATTGATCGCGTTCATGATCCGAGAGCTCTTGAGCGGCAGCTGGCAAAGCCGCCACCCGCCGCTGCCTCCATACCAGCACCCCGCCCAGCGCCAGCACAGCAAAAGGCCCAAACCACAGCAGCAATGTTCCCGCATTGAAAGGCGGGCTCAGCAGCACAAATTCGCCGTAGCGCGCCGTGACATAGGCTTTGACGCCAGCATCACTGTCGCCTGCCACCAGCCGCTCGCGCACGATCAGCCGCAGGTCGCGCGCCAGTGGCGCATCGGAATCGTCAATGGACTGGTTCTGGCAGACGAGACAGCGCAGTCCCGCTGAGAGCGAGCGGGCGCGGGCTTCCAGCACGGGGTCTTTCAGGATTTCGTCAGGCTGCACGGCATGGGCGGGCGCGGCGAAGGAAAGCGCCAGTGCCAGCAAGGCCACAAACGTCATCCTCGGACTTGTTCCGAGGACCCACGACTTTTTTCTGGCGTAAACAGAAGACGTGGGTGCTCGGGACGAGCCCGAGCATGACGTGAGCGTTGCGCGCACCATCACCCTACTCCGCCGGTTGCAATTGCGCTGGCAGGCGCTTGACCTTGGTGGGTGCGCCCAGCCGGAAGCGGCGGTCGGTCAGCGACAGGAAACCGCCGATGGCCATGACCAACGCGCCAAGCCAGATGAGCAGGATCAGCGGCTTGCCATAGGTGCGCACGCCGTAGCCGCCATCGGCTTGCGGCTCGCCGAGGCTGACATAAACCTGAGACAGGCCATCCGTCAGGATGCCTGCCTCGGTTGTCTGCATGTTGTTGCGGGTGATGTAGATGCGCTTCATCGACTCGAGCGTACCGAGCTCCCTGTCTCCGGAAAACACGCGGAACCGCCCCACATCCTCGCGGAAGTTCGACCCCGTGCGCGGGCTGAGCGAGACCATTTCGAGCGCGTATTTGCCCGCAGTGAAGCGCTCGCCCAGCTTCACGACGCTGATCGTCTCGCTGCTCCAGGCAGTGGCCGCGATGCCGATGACGCTGAGGCCGACACCGGCATGGGCCAGCGCGGTGCCGAAGGCAGAGCGTGGCAAGCCGATGAAGCGCGAAAGGATCGCGCGTGCACCACTGGCACGCGAGATGACGCGCTCCCCCAGATCCCAGAAGGAACTGATGACGAGGAACAAGCCCAGCCCGATGCCGAGCGGCGCCGCAACGGGGCCACCCCAAGTGTAAGCGAGGATCAGCACTGTCGCGACCAGCCCCAGGATGATGGCGGCCGCCATGCGTTGGGCCGCGCCAAGCATGTCGCCGCGCTTCCAGGCCATGCTTTGCGCAAACGGCAGCAGGATGAGCAGCGGCAGCAGCACCGGGATGAAGGTCGCGTTGAAGAAAGGCGGCCCCACCGTGATCTTGGCACCCGTCAGTCCCTCAAGCGCCAGCGGATAGAGCGTGCCGATCAGCACAGTGGCGCAGGAAGTGGCGAGGAACAGGTTGTTGATGACCAGCGCGCCTTCGCGTGAGACGGGGGCAAACAGCCCGCCCTGCCGCAGCAGCGGCGCGCGCCAGGCAAACAGCGCCAGCGAACCGCCGATGAAGACGATCAGGATGCCCAGGATGAACAGCCCGCGACCGGGATCAGTGGCAAACGAATGCACAGAGGTCAGCACGCCGGAACGCACAATGAAGGTGCCCAGCAGCGAGAGCGAGAAGGTGAGGATCGCCAGCAGGATGGTCCAGACCTTCAGCGCGTCGCGCTTCTCCATCACCACGGTGGAATGGATCAGCGCCGTGCCCGCCAGCCATGGCATGAGCGAGGCATTCTCGACCGGGTCCCAGAACCACCAGCCGCCCCAGCCCAGCTCGTAATACGCCCAGTAGGACCCCATCGCGATGCCGAGCGTCAGGAAGGCCCAGGCGGTCAGGGTCCAGGGGCGGACAGCGCGTGCCCAGACAGCATCGATGCGTCCATCGATGAGCGCGGCAACGGCAAAGGCATAGGTGATGGAGAAGCCGACATAGCCGAGATAAAGCAGCGGCGGGTGGATCGCGAGACCCAGATCCTGCAGGATAGGGTTGAGGTCCATGCCCTCTGCAGGGGCCGGATCGACCCGCCGGAACGGGTTCGATGTCATGAGGATGAACAGCAGGAACGCTACAGTCACCGAGGCTTGCGCGGCCAATGTTCCAGCGCGCAACCGCGTCGGCAGGCTGCGCTTTGACAGGGCCACCAGCGCGCCGAACAGCGCCAGGATCAAGACCCAGAGGAGCATCGAGCCTTCGTGGTTTCCCCAGACGCCGGTGATCTTGTAGATCATCGGTTTGGCGGAATGGGAGTTCTCGACGACGTTCTGCACCGAGAAATCCGAGGTGACATAGGCATGGGTCAATGCCGCGAATGACAGCGCCAGAAGTGCCAGCACGCCGAGCGCGGCAGGCGCGCCGACGGCTGCCAGCGCCGGATCATGCGTGCGCAGGCCCCAGAGCGGCACCAGCATCTGGATGAGCGAAAGCGCCAGCGCCAATGCGAGCGCATAATGGCCAATTTCAGCGAACATGTTGTGCACTCATGGCTTGCTCGCTTCGGTTGATGGTTTTGCCGCACCCGGCTTGCCCGCCTCCGGCTGCCAGACACCCTGCTTTTTCAGCGCGTCTGCAACCTCGCGCGGCATGTAGCTTTCGTCATGCTTGGCCAGCACGCTCTCGGCACGGAACAGGCCGGAGGGCTCGATCTTGCCTTCGGTGATGACGCCCTGCCCTTCGCGGAACAGGTCCGGCAGCAGGCCAGTATAGGTCACCTTCATGGCGCTCCTGGTGTCAGTGATCGCAAAGGTCACTGTCTGGCCCGGCCCACGCTGGACCGAACCCTGCTCAACCAGTCCGCCAAGGCGGATGCGCGTGCCAGGCTGAATGCCCTTCTCGGTGATTTCGGTCGGGCCATAGAAGAACACGATGGAATCGCGCATCGCGAAAAGCACGAGCCCGGCTGCTGCAGCCAGCACAGCGCCTGCCCCGCCAATCATCACCATGCGGCGCTGCTTGCGGGTCATGGTGTCTTCTCCGGCAGGCCGAGGCGGAGTGCGAGTTCGCCCAATGTGGCAATCGCGACCGGATCAGACGCAAACTGTCTCCGCGCCGCATCGAGCGCGCTGGCGGCCAGTTCGCGCTCGCCCAGCACTGTGCGCGCCTGCACCAGCCGTGACCATTCTTCCAGCGTGCCACCAGTTGTGCCGAGGCGTCCTGACAGGTTCTCGACCATGGTGCGGATCATCGCGGATTGCTCGGGCGCAGGCAGTGCTGCAATCGCCTCGCCACCCGCGGGAACCGGCTGCTCGATCCTTGCCAGCCGCTCCTGCACCATCGGCGTCCAGTTGGCGGCAGGTGGCGCGTCGGCGATCAACGCCTTGTAGGCTTGCGCTGCCTCAGACAGCTTGCCTTCCTGCTCCTGCGCAATCGCCAGATAGAAGCGCGATTTGGCGTCTGTCGCGTCAAGCGCGACAGCCTGCTGGAAGGCTTCGCGCGCCTGCGCTGTCACCATGCCCTGCGCGCCCTGCGTCAATGCATCGCCAAGGCCGGCGAAACGCTCTTGCGAAGGGCCAGCATGCTGGATGGCGGCGCGATAGGCCTTTGCCGCATCCTCATAGCGCTGCAAACGGAAATAGACGGGCGCCACGACGTCCCAGCCGCGCCCATCTCCCGGATTCAGAGCGAGATGCGCCTCGATGCGGGCAACCGCCACGTTGACATCGAGATTGGCGGGGTTGGTCGAAAGCCGCGCCGCCAGCGGCAGGGATGGCAGTCCGGGCACGCCATGCATGCCATAGACACCAAGCCCGACGAGCGGCAGCCCAAGCAAGGCCACAACCGATGTGACGCGGCGGCGGCGCAAGGCCTTTGCCGGATCAACCGCCTTCCCGGCCACATCCTCGGCGCCAGCCCGCAACAGACGGCGCCCAGCTTCCGCTTCAGCCCCTTGCGCCTGCACGTCGTCAATCAACCCGCGTGACTTGTCGCGCTGAATATCGCTCAGCTGCGCCCGGTAAAGGCTGCGCGCGTCGGCGAGATCATCAAGGTCAGGCCAATGACGGCGCGCCAGCGGCCAGAGCACGGCAAAGGCCGCCAGCCCGGTCATCACCGCCATGAGTGTCCAGATCAACATCGGAGCGTTCTAGCGCAACCATATGGCGCGGTCACCGTTTGTCTGGCGACACGGCGTCACAGGTTCGTCAGGGATTGAAAGCAGGATCACCAATCGCTAGCGGAAAGACCAGCCGCCATCGGCCTGCTTGCAGCCTTGGCCCGCTCCGCGCTGGGCGCGGCCATCGAGATAGACTGTGTGGCTGTAGCTGCGGCAGCTGCCAATGCCGTCCGTGCCCGGCTCGACAAAGCCGAAGGCCGTGTTCTCGCTGCGCCAGGTGGCGCGCTTGCCGGTTTCCAGCGCATCGACCTGCGCCTTGAAGCCGCGCTCGCGATCAGAATCGCTGAGGCTTGCCAAGGCAGAGCCGGCGATCACCCCAGAAATCTGCGGACCGGTTGAGACAGGTGTCACAGACGGGGTGCTGCTTGTTTGACATGCGGCAAGGCCAATTGCGAGACCGAGTGTCACGACAGCAGGCAAAACGAGAGGCTTCAAGCGCATCTGGGACATTCCGGATCTACGGCAACTTCCAGCACCATAGCCGAGTTTGCGATCAGTGCCATGACGACGCGTCGCTTTTGTCCTGCCAGTGTTCACAGCACCGGCAGCGTAAGTCGTGCGCGCAACCCGCCCATGGGCGACGGCTCCAGCGCCAGCGCGCCGCCATAGAGCT
>JANMMX010000169.1:0-2150 GCA_031373605.1 Allobosea sp.
CGCCTGAAATTCCAGACATAGCGCACGAATGGCCAGTCATAGCGCTCGATACAGCCCTCGCCCATATCGGGGCGCTGCTGGCCCCAATAGCGCAATGGTCGCGACAGAATGCCCCACATGCAAACGAGCCGTGGCAGATCAAGCACGATGATCGCATCAGCGCGCGGCATGCGCAGATCGAACGTGCTGGCATAATTGCCATCCATCACCCAGGCCTCGCCGGCAGCCAATGTCTGAACTTTGGCGCGCCAGTCGGCCCGCGCAGGCTCCTTCCAGCCGGGCAGCCAATATTCCCGGTCAAGATGGATCAGCGGTAGGTTCAACTTGTCTGACAGCGCGCGGGCCAGCGTGCTCTTGCCAGCCCCCGAACAGCCAATCACAAGGACGCGCCGCGCGGTCACGAGCGTTTCAGCGCCCGGCCTTGGCCGCGCGGGCGGCCACAAGCTTGGCGAAATCCTCGCCCGCGTGATGCGAAGAGCGCGTCAGTGGCGTCGAGGACACCATGAGGAAGCCCTTCACATAGGCCACCGTCTCGAAGCTCTTGAACTCGTCGGGCGTGACAAAACGGATCACCGCATGGTGCTTGCGCGACGGAGCGAGATATTGCCCGATGGTGATGAAATCGACATTGGCGGAACGCAGGTCGTCCATCAGCTGGAGCACCTCGTTGCGCTCCTCGCCAAGCCCAACCATGATGCCAGACTTGGTAAAGATGGTCGGGTCCAGCTCCTTCACCTTCTGCAGCAGCCGCATAGAGTGGAAATAGCGCGCGCCGGGGCGCACCTTCAGATAGTTCGACGCGACCGTCTCCAGATTGTGGTTGAACACATCGGGGCGTGCCGCGACTACCACCTCGAGCGCGCCTTCCTTGCGCAGGAAATCCGGCGTCAGGATCTCGATGGTCGTATTCGGCGAAGCGCGGCGAATGGCCCGAATGACCTCGGCAAAATGCTCGGCCCCGCCATCATCCAGATCGTCCCGGTCCACCGAGGTGATAACGACATGCTCGAGCCCGAGCTTCGCCACCGCATCAGCCACCTTGCGCGGTTCATCAGCGTCCAGCGCCTGCGGCACACCGGTCTTGACGTTGCAGAAGGCGCAGGCGCGCGTGCAGGTGTCGCCCATGATCATGAAGGTGGCGTGCTTCTTCTCCCAGCATTCGCCGATGTTGGGGCAGCCCGCCTCCTCGCACACCGTGACGAGGCCCTCGGCCTTCACGATGCGGTTGGTCTCCGCCCATTTCGGCGAGCCCGGTGCCTTGACGCGGATCCAGTCCGGCTTGCGCAGGATCGGGTTTTCCGGCCGCTTCTGCTTTTCAGGATGGCGCAGGGGTTCGGCGGCCACCTTGGCTAAGCTCTGGCGCGGGTCGCGGTTGAGAAGGTCGAGAACGGTTGTCATGGCTTTCCTGTAGAACGGGCTGCGCCCTTACGCCTCTAGATAGGGCTTCGCCCTCATGCAATCCAGCGGGCCAGCAGCACAACCGCCATGGCACCAATTGCCGCAACCAGCACCTTGTCGAGCCAGGGATGGCCGACGCTGATGCGCCAGCCGAGTTTTTCGCTGACATGCTCTGCTGCGAGCGCGCCAATGATGCCGGTGATGGCATAGCGCAGCAGCCCTGAGCCGCCGACGACAAGGCTCGCCACCCAGCCGCCTGAGAGGCCGACAGCTGCCGTCATCAGCAACGGCTTCCAGTTGACAGGCAAGCGCTGGCCTGGCCGCAGGATTTCCACCTTGGCATCATCGATCACGTCCGGCTTGCGGCGCTTGCGTGGGGGCATCAACCTGCCTCCACACTCAAGCGTTCAGCGCCCGGCCGTAGGCATCCAGCACGCTTTCCTTCATCATCTCGGACAAGGTCGGATGTGGGAAGACGGTGTGCATCAGCTCTTCCTCGGTCGTTTCCATGTTCATGGCCACGACATAGCCCTGGATCAGCTCGGTCACTTCCGCGCCCACCATGTGCGCGCCGATGAGCTGGCCGGTCTTCTTGTCGAAGATGGTTTTCACCAGACCATTGTCCTCGCCAAGCGCAATCGCCTTGCCATTGGCGGCAAACGAGAAGCGCCCGACGCGGATGTCGCGGCCCAATTCCTTGGCTTTTGCCTCGGTGAGGCCGACGCTGGCGATCTGCGGATGGCAATAGGTGC
>JANMMX010000228.1:0-6155 GCA_031373605.1 Allobosea sp.
CGGCTTGCCGGAAAAGATGTGATCGTTCTGCAGGGACGGGCTCATTTCTACGAGACAGGCAATGCAGCGATCATGCGGGTGCCGGTTGGCATGCTGTCAAAGCTTGGGTCACCGCCTTTGGTGCTGACCAATGCAGCAGGTTCTGTGCGGCCCGATGTGCTGCCCGGCGCGCTGGCGCTGCTCACCGACCACATCAACTACAATGGACCCAACCCGCTGGTGGGCGACACGGGTGACGCGCGTTTCGTCTCGATGACCGATGCCTATGACCGGGCGCTTGGCCAGCAGTTGCGCGACGCGGCGCATGTCTCGGGGGTCCTGCTGCATGAAGGCGTCTACATGTGGTTTTCGGGCCCAAGCTTCGAGACACCAGCCGAGATCCGCATGGCGCGGGTGATGGGGGCTGATCTTGTCGGCATGTCGACTGTGCCAGAGGTGATACTCGCGCGGCGCTATGGTCTGCGGGTTGCCGGGCTCTCGATCGTTACCAATCTTGGCGCGGGCATCGAAGGTGCCTCGCCCTCGCACCATGAGACGCGCGATGTCGCCACGAAGGCTGCCCATGACATGCGGCGGCTTGTCCGCAGCTTTGTGGCTGGCTTGCTGCAGCCGGACACGGCAAGATGATTCGCGACTGAAACGCGCCCAACCGCCCTTGACTGCTCTTGAATGGAATGCCCGATGAAGACTGCTGAACAGCTCCTGGCTGCCCGCGCACTGGCGCTGCTTGATCTGACCGACCTGTCCGAGCAGGCGAATGAGGCCGGCATCGTCCAGCTTTGCGCCAAGGCCGTTCTGCCACAGGGGCATGTGGCGGCGATCTGCATCTGGCCGAGCTTTGTTTCGGTGGCGCGCCGCGTCTTGCGCGAGGGTTCACCTGTAAAGATCGCGACAGTGGTCAACTTTCCGGCAGGTGGCACCCATGTGCAGCGGGTGGTTGGCGACATTGCCGAGGCGCTCGATGACGGTGCTGACGAGATCGATCTGGTCTTCCCCTACAAGGCGTTTCTGATGGGCGATGCCGACATCGCGCAGGACATGGTGGCCGAGGCCAAGGCAGCCTGCGGAGACAAGTTGCTGAAGGTCATTTTGGAAACCGGCGAATACCCCGATAAGGCCAGCATCGAAGCTGCCTCGCGCATCGCGATTGCCGGTGGCGCTGACTTCATCAAGACCTCGACTGGCAAGAGCAAAACATCTGCGACGCCGGCTGCAGCCGAGACCATGCTCAGGGTCATTGCCGAGACAGGTCGACCGGTCGGCCTCAAGCCTTCTGGAGGCATCCGGACTTTGGCTGACGCGAAGACTTACCTTGATCTGGCTGACACCATCATGGGGCCAGAGTGGGCGACGCCATCCACCTTCCGCTTTGGCGCGAGTGGACTGCACGCCGTGCTGATCGAGACGCTCTCCGGGCAGGCGCATGGCGAACAGACAGACGGAGCCTATTGATGCTGCTGCCGCAGGAAATCATCGCCCGCAAGCGCGACGGTCACACGCTTTCCAGCGACGAGATTGCGCTGATGATTGCAGGCCTCACCGATGGCCGCGTCAGCGAGGGGCAGGTGGCGGCCTTCGCCATGGCCGTGTTCTTCCGCGGCATGAACAGCGATGAGCGGGTGGCGCTGACCTGTGCGATGCGCGATTCCGGCGCCGTGCTGAACTGGGATGATCTGCCGGGGCCTGCGCTCGACAAGCATTCGACCGGCGGCATCGGCGACACGGTCAGCCTGCCATTGGCCGCTGCCATCGCAGCCTGTGGCGGCTATGTGCCAATGATCTCGGGTCGCGGGCTTGGGCATACGGGCGGTACGCTCGACAAGCTGGATTCCGTGCCGGGCTATGTCACCCAGCCCGATCTGCCGCTGTTTCGCAAGGTGGTTCGCGCCACGGGCGCCGCCATCATCGGCCAGACGGCGGATCTCGCGCCCGCCGACAAGCGGCTTTATTCGATCCGGGATGTGACGGCGACGGTGGAATCCATCCCGCTCATCACGGCCTCCATCCTGTCCAAGAAGCTGGCAGCGGGCCTTCATGGGCTGGCCATGGATGTGAAATTCGGCACCGGCGCTTTCATGCAGGCAGAATCCGACGCGCGCGATCTGGCGGCGAGCCTCGTCAAGGTCGCCAATGGCGCGGGCTTGCGCACCACCGCGCTCTTGACCGACATGAACGAGCCTCTCGCCAACTGCGCCGGAAACGCCGTCGAGGTGGCCTATGCGATCGACCATCTCAAGGGCAAGCACCGCGACACGCGCTTTCACAAGGTGACGGTGGCACTCTGCGCCGAAATGCTGGTGCTGGGCGGTCTTGCCGATGATCTGCGCCAAGCCAGCGCCAAGATCGAGCAGGCCTTTTCCAGTGGCGCGGCGGCCGAGCGCTTCGCCATGATGGTAACAGCACTTGGTGGACCGGCTGACCTGCTGGAGCGCCCAGAGCGGCACCTGCCACAGGCGGCCATCGTCCAGCCGGTCTTTGCTGTTTCGAGCGGCCATGTCCGCAGCATCGACACGCGCGGCCTGGGCTTTGCCGTGGTGGCGCTTGGCGGCGGGCGCACGCGGCCTCAGGATGCAATTGACCACGCTGTCGGCCTGACAGCGCTTGCAGGCCTTGGCCAGATGACCTCGCCGGACGCGCCCCTTGCCATGCTGCATGCCCGAGATGCGGCCACATGGGATGCGGCAGCCGCACGCGTCAGGGCATCTTACGTTGTCGATTCGTTGGCCCCGGCGGCACCTGGCCCGCTGGTGACCGCGCGCATCACGGAGTGACACAAGCATGAGTCTGTTGCTGGCAATGGCTGACTGGCATGTGGAGGATTGGCGCCGCCAGTTCGAGGCGCAACTGCCCGAGATCGACATTGTCGCGTTGGGCGAACCCTTTGACAGGCGCGCCGTGCGTTATGCTGCCGCCTGGAGACATCCGGAAGGCAGCCTGTCAGGGCTGCCCTCGCTCGAGGCCGTGTTCTCGCTGGGCGCTGGCGTTGACCACCTGATGACCGACACCAAGCTGCCTGAGGTGCCGATTGCGCGCATTGTCGATCCGGACCTGACCAACCGGATGAGCGAGTATGTCGTGCTGCATTGCTTGCGCTATCACCGCCAGCTGCCGCGCTACGAGCGCCAGCAGCGCGAAGGCGTCTGGGAGGATGACCGCACCCAGCCCGCCGCCCGCTCTGTCCGGGTCGGGGTGCTCGGCGTTGGGCAGCTTGGACTGGATGCCTTGCGCAAGCTCCAGATCATGGGTTTCGATGTGGCAGGCTGGAGCCGCTCGCCAAAGACCATTGACGGCATCGCAACCTTTTCGGGCATGGACGGGCTCGACCTGTTTCTGGCGCGCACCGACATACTCGTGTGCCTGATGCCGTTGACGCCTGACACACAAGGTTTCCTCAATGCCTCGCTGCTGTCAAAACTGGCGCAGAATGGCCGAACGGCAGGGCCTTATCTCATCAACGCGGCGCGTGGCGGCTTGCAGGTCGAGGCCGACATTCTGGCGGCGCTCAATTCGGGCCAGCTGAAGGGCGCGACGCTGGATGTGTTCGAGCCTGAGCCGCTCTTGGCGGGTTCGCCTTTCTGGACCCATCCGCTGGTGACAGTGACGCCGCACAATGCCGCCAACTCGGAGCCCGAGGCCTGCGCGGCGCTTGTGGCGCGCCAGATCCGCAATCTGGAGGCTGGCGGCACGCTCGCGCATGTCGTGGACCGGACACTCGGCTACTGAGCCTTGGCTCAAAGCCGCCGGATGCTGGTGATCGCGCCGAAGCTGTTGGTCAGGGTGCGGTCGCGCGCCTCGCGCAGGGGTTCGGACATCACCTTCATCGAATGGCCGGTGGCATGCAGCAATGTGTCGGCATCGCGCATGATGCCGACATGGCCTTTCCAGAAGACAAGATCGCCACGCTGCAAGCCGGACAGGCTGTCATGCAGAGGCAACGCTGCCCCAAGCGCCGTCTCCTGCTGGTCGGAATCGCGCGGCGACGGGATGCCGCCGGCCGCGAGCGAAACCTGCGTGAGGCCTGAACAATCGAGACCAAGGCTGGTCTTGCCGCCCCAGAGATAGGGCACGTGCAGGAACCGTTCGGCGACTGTCACGAAGTCCGGCTCACAGGTGCCAAAAGGCACGAGATGCGCCGCCCAGAGGCAGGCGCCGGAGGACAGCAAGGCAAAGCTGCCATTGGTCCCGGTAACCGTGACCTGCGCACTGAGCGACAGCACATCGAGCGGCGGAAGCTTCATGGACGGGCCGGGATAGAGAAAGGTGCGTTGTGCGCTCACCCTGTGCGTCGCTGGTGCAGTCAATGCGCCCAGCGCTGTCTCAGGCAGATAGCCAACATAGCCATCGCCTGCGAGCTGGCCCCAGGCCCAGCCTTCGAACCGTTCATAGACGGTGACGGCCTCGCCCATCAGTGCCTCGGTGTCGAGGGCGGCATCCGGGCGAGGCTCTCGGCGCAGCGCGGCAGACCCGGTGACGACCTGCATCACTTCGCCTTCTGCAAAATGGCTGGCATTGACCTGCCCTTTCAGCGCGAGCGCAGCCAGATCGGGGCGGGCAGGCGTGATGCGCCGGTCAAATGTCTCGGTCATGTGCAATCCTGTCTCAAACCAGCGCGCGGGTTTCGCGGATGATCGTCTCGCCCAGCTTCTCGACGGCTAGCGCGCCCTTGACCGTGCGCTGGATGATGACGTTGCGCCTGTCGAAATCATCGCGCTTGCGGGTGACCAGACCATCCTTGCCCATGCTGTCGAGCGCGCGCGTGATGACGGGCTTGGTTACACCCAGCTTCTCGGCCAGCCCGCGCACGGTGTGGGGCGGCAGTTCCAGATAGATCGTCAGCAGGATCGCGGTCTGGCGCGCAGACAAATCATGCTCTTCATCGCGCACCAGATCGAGATGCACCTGGTGCCAGAGCCGCAATGCCTGCGAAATCCTGATGTCCGGCATATGCCTGCATCCAGCTCGGATCGTTTCGGAGCCGTATCATTGGCCACCAAGGCCTTAACATCAAGTATCTGGCTCAATCCTCGCCATAACGCTCCTTGATGAGCGCATAGGTAGCGCGCGCCGCCTGGCATTCGCCACCTTCCGGACGGCCCGGCCTGGCCGACGGGTTCCACGCGAAAATGTCGAAATGAGCATAGGCTTTTGCCTGTTCAACGAAGCGGTTGAGAAACAAAGCCGCAGTGACCGAACCGGCATGCGAGCCGCCGGAAATGTGGTTCACGTCAGCGATCTTTGAGTCGAGCATGGCGTCATAGGGCGGCCAGAGCGGCATGCGCCAGAGCGGGTCATTCACAGCTTGTCCCAGCCGCAGCAGATCGGTGGCGAGTGCATCATCATGGCAATAGAGCGGCGGCAGGTCAGGCCCCAGCGCGACACGGGCAGCGCCCGTCAGCGTGGCGAAATCTACCAGCAACTCGGGTGCTTCCTCATCTGCCAGCGCCAGCGCATCAGCCAGGATCAGCCGGCCTTCCGCATCGGTGTTGCCGATCTCGACCGAAAGACCCTTTCGGCTGGCCAGCACATCGCCGGGTCGGAAGGCATTGCCGGCGACAGCATTTTCGACAGCCGGAACCAGAAGCCGCAGGCGCACCGGCAGTCCTGCCCCCATCACCATCGCGGCGGTTGCGATGGCCGCTGCTGCGCCGCCCATGTCCTTCTTCATCAGGGCCATGGAATCGCCGGGCTTGAGGTTGAGCCCGCCCGTATCGAAAGCGACACCCTTGCCAACCAGCGTGACCTTGGGATGGGACGGATCGCCCCAGACCAGATCGACCAGCCGGGGCGAACGCGGCGAGGCGCGCCCGACCGCATGGATCATCGGAAAATTCTGCGTGAGCAGGTCATCGCCGATGATGCTGGCCGTGACAGCACCATGGACCTTGGCCAGATCGCGGATGGCCTGCTCGATCTCGCCTGGCCCCATGTCGCTGGCAGGTGTGTTGACCAGATCGCGCGCCAGGCAGACCGCATCGGCAATGCGGCTGATCTCGGCGCCATCGACGCCATCGGGTACAACCAGCCGTGCACGGCCAGGCTTGGATTTGCGGTAACGATCAAAGCGATAGGCGGCGAGCAGCCAGCCAAGCGTGGCAAGTGTCGGATCAAACCCTTCGCCAACAAGCTGATAGTCGCCCTCGGGGAGGACAGGAGAC